>NZ_VMNX01000399.1 GCF_009377235.1 Streptomyces acidicola | reverse complement strand
CCCTCACGCACCCCGGCCCCGGAGAACTCCGCCCCGGCCCGGCCGCCCGAGAAGCCGGAAAAGCCGGGGAGACCTGACAACGAGGACGGTCCCGTCCGGACCGACGGCGCGGTAGACCCCCACAGCAACGACTTCTGGGCGCAGAGCAACCTGACCCTGAGGACCGGCGAGGAACTCACCGCGCTCACCGTCGAGTTGCGCATCGCCCTGACCGACGGGGTCAACTCCGCCGGCGCCTGGCGCACGCTGCCCGAGCAGGACTTCACGCTGACGGTCGGCGGGGACGACGGCTTCCTCGTCTACCGGTGGGTTCTCAAGGCGGGCCGTACCGTGCCGAAGGGCGAGTATGTCTTCGCGGGCCAGTACGACCACGCACGCGGCGGCCGGGACGCGAGCGACGACCGGTACGCGGTGACCGCGACGGCTGACGGCGAACAGTACGCCGTGGGCGGGGACTTCGCCCGCGGCGGCGAGGACACCGCCGCGGGCGACTCGTGACGTCCGGCCGGCACCTCCCGACCACGCCCTGACACTCTCCTGACCACGCCCGGACATCCTTCTGACCCGCACGTGCAGCCGGCCGGAAAAGCCTCCGGCACCCGGCAACCCTTTCCCACCCGGTGGCGACCAGCAGTCGCAAGCAGCTCTGATCCCCCCACCGAAGGAACGGGACATGACTTCACGTACGGAGCACCGCGTGCACCACCACCGCCGCCGAGCGTTAAGGCAGCGCGCCCTCCTCGGCGGCCTCGGCGCGCTGGCACTGACCGGCACCGCCATCGTCAGCAGCTCCATGCTGTCCACCGCGAGCGCGGCCAGCTGGCCGACCCCCACCTCCAGCCAGCCCGTGTCCTCGACCATCTCCGTGTCCGGTGTCAGGGACGGCGGCATGGTGCGGTACTACGGCAGCGGCGACCTGGCGGGCGACGGCCAGGAAGAGGGCCAGGACCCGATCTTCAAGCTCGCGGCCGGCGCTACGCTGAAGAACGTGATCATCGGCGCGCCCGGCGCCGACGGCATCCACTGCGAGGGCAACTGCACCCTGCAGAACGTGTGGTGGGAGGACGTCGGCGAGGACGCCGCGACCTTCCGCGGCGGGAGCACCTACACGGTGACCGGCGGCGGCGCCAAGAAGGCCGCCGACAAGGTCTTCCAGCACAACGGGCCCGGCACCCTGAACATCTCCAACTTCGCCGTCAGCGAGTTCAAGACGCTGTACCGCTCCTGCGGCGACTGCTCCACGCAGTACACGCGCAAGGTCAACCTCAGCAATATCGAGGTGACCGGAACGGGTTCCACCGCGCGGCTCGTCGGCATCAACGTCAACCGCAACGACGTCGCCACGCTGCGCGGCATCACGATCCTCAACGACTCCAGCCGCAAGGTCGTCCCCTGCCAGAAGTACAACAACAACGACGCGGTCGGCACCGGGCCGGACAGCACCAACTGCCTCTACTCGTCGTCCGACATCACGTACAGGTAATCGATCGCCCGGAGCAGTACGCCCCCGCCGGTGACGACCGGCGGGGGCTCGGTCTTCCCGCGGCGGCGAAGCGGGCCGGAGGGGCCGCTCCGGCCCGCCTCTGTTCCCTGGTCGCCACCGTCACCGGAAAAGGTTGCCGTGGTCCAGACGAAAGCGATCGAAAGTTTCGCTCCGGTGCGTCACGCGCACACCGATTGACGCGCCGTTCCCCGCTGGTGAAACTCCAGGAGCCGTTATCCAACAGAAATCACCAGACTCACACAGGATGTGTCATGCGTCCCACCGCCCGTACGCTCCTGCTCCCCCTCCTGGCGCTCTTCCTGAGCCTGCTGGCCGCGCCACCGGGGTCGGCCCAGTCCACGGCACAGCCCTCGGCACACGCCTCGAAATCATCGGAACGGTCCGTGAAGAAACCCACATACGCCGGCTATCTCTTCGCCTACTTCACCGGTGAGGGCACCTCGGACGGCGAGCAGATCCGTTACGCCCTCAGCCGTGGCAACGACCCGCTCCACTGGCGGGAGCTGAACCGCGGCAAACCGGTCCTCACCTCCACCATCGGCGAGAAGGGCCTGCGCGACCCGTTCGTGATCCGCTCCCCCGAGGGCGACAGGTTCTACATGATCGCGACCGATCTGCGCATGTACCAGAACAGCAGCGGCAGTTGGGACCAGGTCCAGAGACACGGCAGCAAGTCGATCATGGTCTGGGAGTCCACGGACCTGGTGAACTGGACCGACCAGCGCCTGGTGAAGGTCTCCCCGGACAACGCGGGCAACACCTGGGCACCCGAGGCCTACTGGGACGACAGCCTCGGTGCGTACGTCGTCTTCTGGGCGTCGAAGCTGTACGCCGACGACGACCCGGACCACACGGGCTCGACGTACAACAAGATGCTGTACGCGACGACCAAGGACTTCCGCACGTTCAGCGAGCCGAAGGTGTGGGACGACCCCGGCTACTCGGTCATCGACTCGACGGTCGTCAAGCACGAGGGCACGTACTACCGCTACACCAAGGACGAGCGGGACCCCACGTCCTCCAACCCGTGCTCGAAGTTCATCACCGCGGAGAAGTCGTCCTCGCTCACCGACACCTCGTACGACTTCGTCTCGGACTGCATCGGCAGCGGTTCCATCGACCGCGGTGAGGGCCCGACGGTGTTCAAGTCCAACACCGAGGAAAAGTGGTACCTGTTCATCGACGAGTACGGCGGCCGCGGCTACGTCCCGTTCGAGACCACCGACCTCGACTCGGGCAAGTGGACCATGTCGGAGAACTACCAGCTGCCCGCCAGCCCGCGGCACGGCACGGTGATGCCGGTGACGCAGGAGGAGTACGACCGGCTGCTGGCCGCGTACCCGGCGAGTCCCGCGTCGGTCGTGGACGCGACGGTGAAGGACCAGAAGGGGTACGCGGTCGTCAGCGAGGACACGTCGAAGGTCGTCCTGCCCATGGAGCCAGACATCGACAAGGCAGCTCTCAAGCGGCTGGCGCCCAAGCTGTGGCTGGGTGAGGGCGCGACGGTGAGCCCGAAGTCCGGTACGAGCCGCGACTTCCGCAGGCCCCGGACGTACACGGTCACGGCTGCGGACGGCACGAAACGCACCTGGACCGTCGAGGCCGTGCCGACCCGCAGCCCGGTCCTGCCCGGCCTCTACGCCGACCCCGACGTCACGTACATGGACGGCCGCTACTGGATCTATCCGACGACGGACGGCTTCCCCGGCTGGAGCGGCACCCGGTTCAAGGCGTTCTCGTCGAAGGACCTGGTCAACTGGACGGACCACGGAGTGATCCTCGACCTGGGACCCGACGTCTCCTGGGCCGACAGGAACGCCTGGGCCCCGGCGATCGCCAAACGCGACGGCAAGTACTACTTCTACTTCTGCGCCGAGCAGCAGATCGGTGTGGCGGTGGCCGACTCCCCGGCCGGCCCCTTCAAGGACGCGCTCGGCAAGCCCCTGGTCGCCAAGGGCGGGGCTCTGAAGGGCCAGATGATCGACCCGGCGGTCTTCACGGACGACGACGGGCAGTCGTACCTGTACTGGGGCAACGGACACGGCTACGTCGTCCCGCTGAACGACGACATGGTGTCGTTCGACGCGAGCAAGGTGCAGGACATCACCCCGGACAACTTCCGGGAGGGCTCCTTCGTGATCAAACGCAAGGGCACCTACTACTTCATGTGGTCCGAGGACGACACACGCAGCGAGAACTACCACGTGGCGTACGCGACGGGGCCGACCCCGCTCGGCCCGTGGACCAAGCAGGGCACGATCCTGTCCAAGCGGCCGGAGTACGGCATCCTCGCCACGGGCCACCACTCGGTGGTCAACACCCCCGGCACGGACGACTGGTACATGGTGTACCACCGGTTCGCCCTGAACGGCCCCGGCAAGCCGGGCGGGGACGGCACGCACCGGGAGACGACGGTCGACCGTATGGAGTTCGCGGCCGACGGCACGATTCTTCCGGTGGTGCCGACCCTGGAGTCGATCAGGCCGGTGAGGCGCTGAGCGGCTCCAGGGAAGCTCACAGGACGGAGTCGAGCCAGGCGAAGACCTCGTCCTGCATACGGTCGGCGAAGACATGACCGAGGTCCGGCCAGACCTTGGTGAGCAACCGCTCCCCGGCATGACGTGAGCGCCAGACGGCGCCCAGTTTCTCGTACGCGACCCGGACTCCCTCAGCGGTGAACAGGGAGTCCTGGGCGCCGTGGAAGAAGAGCATCGGCCGGGGGGCGGCGATGCTCGCCACGTCGGGGAAGTCGAGGTGCCGGGCGAGCCCGGGGTGCAGCATGTGGTAGGCGGACTGGCCGCGCAGGATGTTGTTGCCGGGCACCATGACCTCCTTCAGCCCGGTCATCCAGCACACACTCGCGGCGGCCGCGACGTCGTCGCTGAGCGCGGCGGTCTGCCATGCGCGGAAAGCTCCCATGGAGAATCCGACGGCCGCGACCCGCCGCCGGTCCACCCGGTCCAGCCCGGCCAGGAAGGCGGCGGCGCGCGCGTCCTCCCTGGCCATGAGCCCGGCCAGCGACGAGCCCAGGTTGAAGAAGTTGCTGGCGAGTGCCTGCTGCTGCTCGTAGGTGATCGGTCCCCGGTCGCCCCAGCCGAGCGCGTCCAGGGCGAGGACGACGTACCCGCGCCGGGCCAGCTCGTCGCCGACGAACCGGCCGCTGAAGCAGCGGTCGGCCCACGCCTGCGCGGAGGCGAGCCGGACCTCGCCGTCGCCCCAGGGCCGGACCAGCTTCTCCTTCCCGATGTCGAACTTCGAGCCGTGGTCGTGGAGCAGCAGCACGGCCGGGAACGGTCCGGTGCCGTGCGGAGTGAGGAGGGCGCCACGGACGCGCTCGTGGCGGGTGAGGGCGAGGGTGACCGACTCCCGGGTGTAGCCGTCGGCTTCGGCACGTTCCGCGAACTCGGGCGCGTACGGCGTGCCGTCGTCCGGCCCGACGAACAGGTGCTCCTCGACCTTCGCGCGGGCGGCTCGCCGCCAGGCCCGGAAGTCCCGGATCGGGGAGGTGCCCCAGGCGAGCGGGAAGCGCAGCTCCTCCTTGAGCTGGGGGTGGAAGCCGGGCAGTGTGCCCTCCACGACGCCGGACTCCGCGACGCCCGACTCCGGGACACCGGACTCCGCCGCGGCGGCACTCCCCGCTCCGATTCCCGCCCCGGC
>NZ_VMNX01000398.1 GCF_009377235.1 Streptomyces acidicola | reverse complement strand
CCCCCTGGGGGCTACCGCCCCCGCCCGGCAGGCCCGAAACCCGGGGGTCCAGGGGGCACAGCCCCCTTGGCGGGGTGAAAAGGGGCGGAGCCCCTGGGGATGGAACGGGTAGGGGCGGCAGGGGCGAAGACAACCCCCGCCCCGGCTGTCAGCCCGTCGCGTCCACCAATGCCAGGTCGTGCAGGCGCTCCGGCGGGCCCGGGCGGGCGTAGTACCAGCCCTGGGCCGTGTCGCAGCCGAGTAGGCGGAGCTGCTCGGCCTGGGCACCCGTTTCCACGCCCTCCACCGTGACCGTGAGGTCGAGGCTGTGGGCGAGGGACACGATGCCCTCGACGATCCTCAGGTCGACCGGATCCGCCGGGAACTGTTGCATGCCCCGCGTGAAGGAACGATCCAGCTTGAGGACGCTCACCGGGAGGCGACGCAGGTTGGCCAGGTTGGAGTAGCCCGTGCCGAAGTCGTCCAGGGCGATGTCGACACCCATCTCGGCCAGCCGGCGCAGCGGTTTGAGGACCTCGTCGTCGGCGCCGATCAACGCCGACTCCGTCACCTCCAGACAGAGGGCGTCCGGTTCGAGGCCCGCGCACTCCAGGATGTCCACCGTGTCCTGGACGAGGCCGGGGTGAGTGAGCTGGCAGGGCGAGAGATTGACGTTGATGCGGAGGGGGCCCGCGCCCAGCTTGTCCCTGTGCCGTTCCTGCCACTCGCGGGCCTGACGGACCGACTGCTCCAGCACCCAGCGGCCCAGCGGCACGATCAGCCCGGTGCGCTCGGCGAGCGGGATGAAACGATCCGGCCCGAGGACACCGTGCTGGGGATGCAGCCAGCGGACGAGGGCCTCGGCGCCGCGTACCGTGCCGTCCCCGAGATGGACCAGGGGCTGGTACTCGATGAAGAACTCGCTGCGGTCGAGGGCCGCGGGCAGGGCGGTGGTCAGACCGTGGCGGGTGATGGCACGGGCATCGGCCTCCGCGTCGGCCACCTCGTACCGATTGCCGCCCGCCGACTTGGCCCGGTACATCGTGATGTCCGCGCTGCGCAGCACCTCCGCCGGGCCACGCTCCCCGGCCGGGCCCTCGACGATGCCGATACTGCCGCGTACCAGGAGTTCGCGGCCGTCGATCCGGACCGGGGTGACGAGGGCGTTCATGATGCGGTCGGCGAGTTCGTCGACCTCGCTCTGGGTCTCGGGCCCGGTGGTCAGCGCCACGAACTCGTCGCCGCCGAGCCGGGCGACCATCTCGCCGGGCGCGGTCGCGCAGGACTGCAGCCGGTCGGCGACCTCCACGAGGAGCCGGTCGCCGGCCGCGTGCCCGAGGCTGTCGTTGATGGTCTTGAAGCCGTCGAGGTCGAGGTAGCAGAGGCCGAAGCGCTGGCCGTCGCCCGCCGAGAGCGCCTTCTCCAGGCGTTCGAAGAAGAGCGTCCTGTTGGGCAGTCCGGTCAGTGCGTCGTGCGTGGCCTCGTAGCGCAGGCGGAGGTTGAGCAGACGGCGCTCCGTGGTGTCCTCCATGAGCGCCAGCTGGAAGCGGGGGTGACCGTCCGCGTCGCGGAGGAGGGAGACCGTGAGATTGGTCCACAGAACCGTTCCGTCAGGCCGGTAGAACGCCTTTTCGGTGTGGTAGTGCTCGCGCTCTCCCCGGACCAGTTCCTCGTAGAGCCGGCAGACCTGGGGCGCGTCATCGGGGTGGGTCCAGTCCCGGGCGTTGCGTTCGCGCACCGTGTGCTCGGAGCCGCCGAACATGCGCAGCAGCGCGCCGTTGACCTGGAGGATGTTGCCCTCCAAGTCGGAGATGGCGATGCCGATGGCGGCGCCCTCGAAGACGGCGCGGAAGCGGGCCTCGCTCTCGTGCAGCGCCTGGGCGACCGCTCCCTGGGCGTTGAGGGCGGCCTGGGCGATGGCCTCCTGCTCGGCCAGCGTCCGCTCCCGCAGCGCCTGCGCGTATCCGGCGGCCATGGCGTGCTGCAGCCGGGAGGAACGGGCGCGCAGGTCCTCCTGGGGGCCGTCCTCGCCGCAGTACAGCACGAGATAGGCGTCCACGCAGTGGAGCGCATGGCTGAGGGCCTCGGGGTCGGTGCAGTGCGCGTCGACGAGCGCGGCACCGACCTCCTTGCCGGCGTCCACGTCGAAGTGCCTGGCCCGCAACGCCTCGCTCAACCGTCGTGCGAGGGGCAGGAGCCGCTCCTCGAACTCCACCCGGGTGAGCGACGTGGAGGTCGCCGGGAAGACCGCGCGGCTCCATATCGTCGCGAACCGGCGCAGTCTGTCCTCCGGCCCGTCCGGCTCCGCGGTCACGCCGTACGCCCCACGCCGGCGAATCCGGAGAAGGAATATGGATCCTCGTCCTCGGGTGCCGTGTCGGGCCTCCAGTTCGCCATCGGCACCAGTCCGGGTTCCACCATGTCGTACCCCTCGAAGAACCGCGCGACCTCGTCGCGCGAGCGCATGATCAGCGGGCTGCGGATGTCCTTGTACACGTCGACCACTCCCCCGGCCTGCTCGGGCGGCAGCGGGACGCCCTCGAACGCGGCGTGCGACAGCACGAGCAGGCTGCCCGACGCGAGCGCGTCGCGCAGTTCGGCCACCGCTCCGTACGGGTCGTCCGCGTCCTCCACGAAGTGCAGTATGGCAACGAGAAGCAGCGCGACTGGCCGGTTCAGGTCGATAAGACGCCCCACCTGGGGGCTTTCGAGGATGTCCCGGGGGTTGCGGAGGTCGGCCGCGACCACGTCGGCGTCCTTGTCGTCCTCCAGGACGGCCTGGCTGTGCGCGACGGCCACCGGGTCGTGGTCGACGTACACGACGCGCGCATCGGGGTGAGCCGCCCGGGCGGCCTCGTGGACGTTGCCGAAGGTGGGGATGCCGGAACCGATGTCGAGGAACTGGGTGATGTCCTCGCCGACCGCGTACCGCACGGCGCGGCGCATGAACGCCCGGTTGGCCTGCATGATCTTGGGCAGTCCCGGCATGAACTCCATGGCGTTGCGGGCCGCTTCCCGGTCGACCTCGAAGTTGTGCGAACCGCCCAGGTAGTAGTCGTTGACGCGGGCAACGGACGGCACCGTGATGTCGATGCTCCGTGGAGCCCAGGCGGGACGCTCCATCTATCACTCCAACGCGTCAGGGGTGGCGTAGGCGATCCAGTGTTCGAGTTGAGGCTACTGATCGCCCGCCAAAGGAGCGAGCCCAAACGGAAATTGACCGTCCGTTCCGGGGGACTGCCTCCGGCAAGTGCCGAATTGTCACCCCCACGAAGGAGCCACCGGGATGAGCGCGTACCGATCCGGAGCGTGCCCGGGAGGCGCGCGGAGTCACGGCCCGACGCGCGGGGCACCGAGGATTTCCGGCCGCCTCTGGGCTGTCCGGGCACGGACGGCCCGGGAATGCCAAAGGGTCCGCCCCCTCCGTGCGGTGCGGAGGGGGCGGACCGGGGATTGTGCCCTGGCTCTGTGCATCCGGCAGTTCTGACTCTCGAACACCTCCCTTCGGCCGACTACGGTGAGGGGATCATTCCTGGAGAGCCGACTCGGCCGCGCTGGACCTGGGGACCTGATCTACCTGAACTACCTGATCTGCCCGATCGTCTACTTCGGCTTGCCGAGCGCCTTGCCCTCCGGCGAGATGGCGTACCAGGTGCCGCCGACACCCTGGCCGTTCGTGTCACCCGGCTTCTTGTCACCCGCGAAGGTGTAGAGCGGCCAGCAGTCGATGCTCTGCTGCTTGAGTCCGTCCGGACGGTTCAGGACGACGTAGCCCCGGCGGCCGTCGTTCTTGTTGTCGATGCCCTTGGTGTCGGCGGCGTCGACCGGCTCGACGACCGGCCACTTCTCAAGGCACGCTCCGGTGCAGGCCGACTTCATCGGCCACGGCGTGTCCTTCTCGAAGCGGTAGACCGTCATGCCGTTCTTGTCGACGACGACCTCGCCGAGCTCGGGGTCGTTGCGGGTCGAGAGACCGGGCAGATCCCCGATCGCCTCGGCGGAGCCGGAGCCCTTGCCGCCCGCTTCGGCACCGCTGGCCGCCTTCTTGCCGTCGGGGGCCGAGGCGAACCAGGCGCCGCCCACGCCCTCGCCCTTGACGTCACCGGCCTTGGTGTCCTTGGCGTACCGGTACATGGGCCAGCCGCCGATCGTCAGCTGCTTGGTGCCGTCGGGGCGGGACACCTCGCCGATCAGCGACTTGTCGACGCCCTCGGCCGCCGTGGCGCCGGAGGCCGGGACGGGCGGCCAGGTGGTGGCGCAGTCGCCCTCGCAGGTCGTCTTCGGCGGTTCGGCCGTGTCCTTGTCGAAGCGGTAGAGGGCGAAGCCGGCGCTGTCGGTGAGGACCTCGCCGTACTTGTCGCTGTCGAGCACAGCCAGTCGGCCCGCCGCGCCCTGCGGCGCGGCGCCTTCCGGTTGCTTCGCACCGGCGCCTGCACCGGAGCCGGTGGCGGAACCACCGGCGCCCAGGTCGATACCGCCGGCCGGCTGAGAGGCGCCCACGTTCTGGCTCGACGCGCTGCCGTTTTCCTGACCGCACGCCGTCGTGAGCGCCAGCACGAACGCAGCTGTCGCTACGAGTGAGGCGTTCCGCCAGGAGGTCTTCATCGTCAACTCCCCGTGATCCTTTGGGTGTTGCAGCGCCCTGCCGCGCCGCTCGCTGGCCCTAGGTACGGAGGGAAGTGGCATGTGTGTTCAACCACTTCTCAAATTTCTTTCCGAAATCCGTGACGAGTCCCTCGCCGGGAGCGTCCGCACCTCCCTCCGGGGCCGCCCTGGTACGTCGCCGAGGTCCGAAGGCGCGGCTCGCGGGGCTCCGAAGGACGGGTTTTCGTACGGCCGATCCAGTCCGTCGCGCCTGCTTGTCCCCCGTTCGGGGCAATCACCCGGCGCTCGGGCGTGCGCGGGCGTATCAGCGCCGATGATCTCCGTCGTGCACGGACCCCAGCGGACCCGATCCGCCCTCGCCATACGGTTGTTGGCCCTGCTCACACTGACCTGGCTCGTCGTGGGAGTGCCGAGCGGAACAGCGGTCGCCACCGCCTGCGCGTACGTCTCCGCCGGCCCGGACGGCGGCGGGCTGATCGCCGTGGCGGTCGCGGGCGGCGGCACGCGCGGCGCGAGCCCGGCGAAGACGACGCCCATTCCGACACCGTCGTGTCCCCCCACGCCCACACCTACGCCAACCC
>NZ_VMNX01000397.1 GCF_009377235.1 Streptomyces acidicola | reverse complement strand
GGGTTGGGGTGGTGTCGGTGGTCGGGGGGACGGGTGCCGGGTCGGTGGCCGGGCCAGTTGCGGTGGCGGCGTCGACGGCCGCTGCCAGGGCGGTCAGCGTGCGGTGCGTGTAGATGGCGGTCGGGCGTGGCAGGGCGGGGCACGCTGTGCGCAGGCGGGCGAACAGCTCCAGCACCGTCATGGAGTCGCCGCCGAGCGTGAAGAAGTCGTCCTCCTGGAAGACCTCCGGCACCTCCAGCACCTCGCACCACACGCCCGCGACCAGGCGTTCGGTGGGGGTCGCGGGCGGGGTCCCGCGCCGGGGTGTGGGATCCGCGTCGGCTGTCGTAGTCGTAGTCGTGTCGTCCGGCCGCGCCAGCCGGTTGCGGTCGATCTTGCCCGTGCCGGTCAGCGGGAGCGCCGGGACGGAGCGGACGTGGGCGGGCAGCATGTACGGGGGCAGCACGCGGGACAGGAAGGTACGCACCTCGCGGGCGTCGGGCTCGTCCGTGCCGGCCCGGGGCTCGACGTACGCCACGAGACGCCCGTCCCGCAGCAGTACGGCCGCGCGGGCCACGCCCGGGTGGGTGAGCAGGGCGGCCTCGACCTCGCCGAGCTCCACCCGGTGGCCACGGACCTTGACCTGGTCGTCCAGTCGCCCCAGGAACTCCAGCACGCCGTCGGTGCCGCGACGGACGCGGTCGCCGCTGCGGTACCAACGGCGGCCGTCCCGCTCGGTGAAGGCCGCCGCGGTGAGTTCGGGGTCGCCCAGGTAGCCGGGGGTGAGGCCGGTTCCGGTGATGAGGAGTTCACCGGCCTCGCCCGGGCCGCACGGGCGGCCGTCCTCGTCCACGACGGCCAGTTCGGTTCCGGCGATCGGCCGGCCGATGGGCAGGTGCCGTACGTCGTCGGCGGGGCGGGTGGTGATGATGTGACAGGTGGCGTTGATGGTGGCTTCGGTGGGGCCGTAGAGGTTGGAGATCCTGTGACCGGAGCCGCGGTTGCCGGAGCCGCGGTTGCCGGACCCACGGTTGCCTGTGGCGTCCAGCAGGTCGAACCAGCGGCGTACGTGCGAGGCGGGCAGTGCCTCGCCGCCTACGTGGACCCAGCGCAGCGCGGACAGGTCCGGGGCGGGACCGTCTTCCCGGACGCGGTTCTCGGCCGCGGTCAGCAGCCCCTCCCACAGCGTCGGCACCGAACTCCACACCGTGATCCGGTCCTCCACGACGCGGTCCAGGAGCGCCTCGGGGTCACGCAGCAGGTCCCGGCTGAGGGTGTGCACCGTGGCTCCGGCGAGCAGCGGGGCCAGCACCTGGCGTACGGAGGCGTCGAAGCAGATCGACGCGGTCTGTACGAGCCGGTCGCCCGGGCCGTAGCCGAAGGTGGACAGCGCCCAGTCGAGGTAGGCGGTCATGGACCGGTGGGTCACCGGGACGGCCTTGGGGCGGCCCGTCGAGCCGGAGGTGAAGATCACGTACGCGGTGGAGTCCGGGTTGGCGGTGGGCTGTCCGCCCGGTGCGGGGCCCGGCGCGGGCTCCGGCACGGTGTCGGGCGTGGGGCCGGGCGCGGTCGGGGCCGGTGACGGGGCGTCGGTGGCGACCAGCGTGACCTCGCCCGGTACGGCGGCAGCGGCGGCGGCGCGGGTCGTCGCGTCGCACACCAGCACACGGACTCCCGTACGGCTCACCTGGTCCCGGTGCCGGGCGGCGGGATGGGTGGCGTCCAGGGGTACCCAACCGGCGCCCGACCGCAGGATGCCGACGACTCCGGTGACGGTGTCCGCGCCGGGCTCGGTGAGCAGTCCGACCAGGTCGCCGTGCCGTACGCCGTGGGCGCGCAGCCGGGCCGCGAGGGCGGCGGAGGCCTCGTCGAGGGCCGCGTAGGTGAGGGTGGTGCGTCCGGTGTCGACCGCGACGGCCTCGGGCGTGGCACGCAGCCGTGCGCACAGCCGGTCCACGATCCCACCGCCGTCGTCGTCCGCCGTCACATCCACTGAATCCTGTGCCGCTGCCTGGGGTTCCGCGACGGCGGCGCGCAGTTCGTCGACGTACGCGTCGGCGAGGCGGCGCACGGTCTCGGGGCGGAACAGACGGGCGGGGTGGTTCCACGACAGGCGCAGGCTCGCGTCGGCCTCCCAGCACAGCAGCCCGAGCCGGGTGGCGGCGGTGGCGGTGGCCGCGGCCGTCGGCGTCACGGTGACCGGCCAGTCGGCGCCGTGGACCACGGGGAAGCGGGCGAAGCTGAACCCCGCCTCGGCGGCCGTGCGCGGCGCCGGGCCGGGGCCTCGGCCGGCGGTGGGCAGCAGCCGTGCGATGTCGGGGCTGCTCAGGGTCGCGTGGGCCTCGGCCTCCCGCCAGATCCGCCGCAGCCGCTGAGCCAGTACGGTCACGGGTTCGTCGGGGCCGACGGTCACGAACACCGGAAGGGTGTCGGCCAGCGGACCCACCAGACGGTCGATGCCGGGGAGCGGCAGTTCGCGGCGGGACCGCGCCACATTGACGGCAACCGCCCGCTGTCCGCTCCACCGCGCCAGGCAACGGCCGTACACCGCCAGCAGCAGATGGAACAGGGAGACCCCGTGCCGGGCGGCGACCTCGCGGAGCGCGGCCGTCAGGGTCTCGTCGACGACGGTGCGGTGGTGGGCGAGCGGCGGGGCGGGAGGCGCCTCGGGATCGCCGTCGTACGGCAGGGCCGGTGCCGTCGCGCCGGCGCCGACGGTGCCGGCGTGCTCGGCGAGCCGGTCGCGCCAGTACTCCTGGTCCCGTGCGTGTGCGGGGGACTGCCGCTCGGCGGCGACGGCCGCCGCGTAGTCGGCGAACTGCGCTTGCGGGGACGGGAGTTCGGGTGCGCTGTCGTCGCCCCGGGCGAGCGCGGTGTAGAGCGCCCACAGCTCCTCGCCCAGCACCTTGAGGCTGAAGCCGTCCGCGGCGGCGTGGTGGACGACCAGGAGCAGATGGGAGAGGTGCGGGTGCTCGCGTACGAGGACGGCTCGTACGGGGTCCTGGGAGGTCAGGTCGAAGGGGCGGTTGCACAGGGTCTGTTCGAGCTCGGCCGGCTCGTAAGGCTGATGCGCGGCCGGTTCCCTCACCTCGTACCAGCTGGGCGCGGCATCGATGGGCGCGGCGGGTACCGCGTACTGGCGTGGCCGGGTGTCGCCGTCCCGGGTGATCCGCAGGCGCAGCATGGGGTGGCGGGCGGCGAGGCGGGACAGGGCCCGGCCGAGGAGCGCGCTGTCGAGGGGGCCGCTGATGCTCTGGCGGACGTAGCCGTAGGCGGTGACTCCCTCGTGGAGCGCCTCGGTGGTGTGGAAGGCGAGTTGCAGGGGGGTGAGGGGGCCGGGGAGGCCGTCGTCTGCCGGGGGATCGTAACCGGAGAAACCGGGGAAACCGGATACGGTCGGGGTCGGCTGGGGCCCGGTGGCCAGGTGGGCGGCCAGTTCGCCGAGCGTGCGGTACTCGAAGAGCAGGGTGGCCGGCAGCGTCCGGCCGAGCTCCCTCTCCAGACGCCGCGCGAGGTCCACGGCGGTGAGGGAGTCCAGCCCGAGCGTGAGGAACTGCTCGTCGTCGCCGATGTCCTCCGGGGCGCGGTGCAGGGCCTCGGCCAGGAGGTGGCGTACGAGGTCGGCGACGTGGGACGGGTCTCCCTCGGGCCGGGGGGCGGGGCGAGCGGACGTCCGGTCCGTGGTGTCGCGGGTACCGGTCGCTGGGGAGCCGGTGGGTGCGGGTCCGGCTGTCGGGTTCGCTGTGCCCGTCACCAGTACATGGGCCGCGTCCACGCCGATCGCCGCGTACAGGCCCGCCAGCGCGGCGTGCGCGGTCATGGGCGCGAGCCCCCGGGCCCGCACGCCGCTCACCATGTCACCCGCCATACGGCTCGCCAGTCCCGTGTCGGCGACAGGGCCGAAACCGATCGCCTGCCAGGGGCGGCCCGCCGCCCGCTCGGCGGCGGCGAAGGCATCGAGGAAGGCGCCTGCGGCCGCGTAGTCGCCGAGTGCGCCGGCCAGGCCGGGCAGTACGGACGAGACGGAGGAGAAGGCGACGCACACGGCGTCGTCGTGGCCGTGGCGGCGCAGCGCTCCGGCGAGCAGCGCGGTGCCGCGCACCTTCGCGGCGAGAACGTCCTCGATCTCCGCGTCCGGTTTGCCGCGCAGGCTGCCGGGGCGGGCCGTACCCGCGGCGTGGAACACGTAGTCCAGCGGCGGCAGACCGGCGACGAGCGCGTCGACGGCGGCCTCGTCGCAGACGTCGACCGCGTGGTAACGGGCCCGTGCGCCCCGCGCGCGCAGCTCGGCGAGCAGGTCCCGGGGCGGCGTGGAGGTGCGCCCGGTGAGGACGATGTCCGGCGTGCCCCGCTCCGCGAGATCGCGGGCGAGCGCGGACCCGAGACCGCCGGCGCCGCCGGTGATCAGGTACGTGCCGTCCGGGGGCAACGCCTTCACGGTCGTGGTGCCGACGCCCACGCCGACGGGTGTACGGGTCAGCCGGCGGCCCGCCCGCCACGCGACCGTTCCCCCGGCGCCGGGCACGTCCTGGGCGTGCAACTCGCGTTCGAGCGCGTCGAGCCGGGAGTCGAGCGCGTCCCGTGAGGACAGGTCGATGCCGCGTGAGGACAGGCCCGGGTGTTCCTCGGGCAGGGCGAGGGCGAAGCCGTGCAGCAGTGCGTGCTCGGGGCGGGAACGTTCCGGCTGGACGCCGGTGGTGTGTACGTCCTCGGTGACCAACAGCAGCCGGGTGGGACCCGCGCCGAGCAGGGGCATCACATCGCGCAGCTCGGTGATGGCCGAGCGCGTTGCGGGGTCCGCGGCGGTACCGGCGAGCCACACCACGGTGTCCGGGGCGGTCGGCTCCGAGGCGTCGTGCTGCCCCAGCACGGTCACTCCGCGCCGGGTGAGCCGGTCGGCGAGAGCCCGCCCGAGCGCGCTGTCGGCACCGGCCAGCCGTACGGCACGGGGGCCGGGGGCTGCGGTGAGCGGGGCGTCGCTCCAGACGAGGCGTTGCGGTTCCGGCATGCCGCTGGGAACTGGTGCCGGTGTACCGCTGGGTGCCGGTGCCGGTGCCGGTGCCGGTGCCGGGCCGGGCTGCCGCCCCGGCCAGTGGCGGCCGCGCTGGAACGGGTACGTGGGCACGGGCACCCGCCGCCGCCCCGCGCCCTCGATGGGCAGAGCCGTCGGGGACAGGGCCGTCCCCCGCGTCCACAGCCGCCCCACCGTCTC
>NZ_VMNX01000396.1 GCF_009377235.1 Streptomyces acidicola | reverse complement strand
GGGTCGGGGCGAGGGGGCGCCGGGACCTGAGTTCCTTGGCGAGGAGCTTGTGGCGGTACTCGCGCGGCATGTCCTCGTAGCGCCAGGATTCCTCGCCGAGCCGGTCGAAGAGCTGGCCGAGGGCGTGGTGGTGGGCGTCCGCGTGTTCACGTACGTCCATGGTGGCGAGCTGGAGGCCGAAGGCGGCGAGGGTGCGGATGGTGCGGTTCATCCGGCCGTCGGCGAAGAGGCCGCCGCGGTGCTCGCGCAGGGAGCTCTGGATGAGGGTGAGGTCCCCCAGGAGTTCGCTGGTCCCGAGGTAGTCGCGGCCCGGCTCGTGCGGGATGCCCGTGGCGAGGCGCTCCTTGGTGTTCTCCAGCTTCTGCCGGATGCAGGTGGCCTTGAGCCGGTAGGGCTCTTCGGCGTTGAGGCGCTTGTAGCGGGGGCTGATCTCGGGCAGGGCTTCGAGGTCGGCCTGGAGGGAGTCCAGGAGTTCCTGGGTGGCTCCGGTGTAGCGGATGGAGTTCGACAGGAAGCCGCGGAGTTCGTCGATGAGGTCGAGGGCGTCGTTGATGCCGTGTTCGTGTTGGAGGATCAGCACGTCCCAGGTGACCTGCGGGGTGACGTTGGGGTTGCCGTCGCGGTCGCCGCCGATCCAGGTGCCGAAGGTGAGCGGTCGGGTGTCGTCCGGGAGGGTGAAGCCGACGCGGTCCAGTTCGGCGGTGAGGTCCTCCAGGACGTCGCCGACGGCGTTCGCGTGGAGTTCGTCGAGGTAGTAGATGGCGTTGCGGGCCTCGTCGGCGGGCTCGGGGCGGACGACGCGGAGTTCGTCGGTCTGCCAGACGAGGTCGATGTTCTCGGCCAGACGGATGTCGTAACGGCGCCGGTCGGATTCGATGACCGGCATCTCCAGCAGTGCGGCGATCCTGCGCAGCTTGTTGAGTACCGAGCGGCGGGCTGCTTCGGTCGGGTGGGCGGTGAAGACGGGCCGGACGTTGAGGTTCCTGACCGTCTCGCGCAGGTGCTCGGGGTCGGCGTCCTTGAGCCGGTCGGCGGTACGGGCGAGGAGGCCGCCCTCGGCGGAGCGCTTGGCGCGCAGTTCGCGGCCTCGGTGGACCTGCTCGGTGACGTTGGCCAGGTGGAAGTAGGTGGAGAAGGCGCGGACCAGCTTGGCCGCGGTCTCCAGTTCGATGCCTCGCAGCAGCTCGGCGGCGGCCTCGCCGTCCTCGCGGGTCAGGCGGCGGACCCGTTCGACCAGTTCGAGGAGTTCGGGGCCTTCCTGGCGGACGAGGGTTTCGCCCAGCAGGTCGCCGAGGCGCCGGATGTCGGCGCGCAGTTCACTGCTGACCGTGGTGGTCTGGTCGTCGGCACTGCTCACAGGTGCGGCTCCTTGCAGTGTTGAAGCTCGTCTGGGAGGGAACCCGGATGTTCGCCGGGCGGCTGGACCGTGGACGGGTCGTGGCCGCTTCGGGGACCGGTCGTCCGGGCAGAAAACAGAGCGGACGGCGCTGTCCGACCGGTTCCAAGGATAGGTGTCCGTGCGGACGCGCAGACCGTCGGGCTCTTGCCGCCGGGCGCCGCGCTGCCATACTTACGATGCCGTAGGTTACGGAACCGTAGGGAACGTGACTGTCCCCGACGGGCCGTTGCCGCAGGCATCTGCCTCCACCCTCGAACCCCACAGGGGACGCCCCATGACCACAAGCTCCGATGTGATCGAAGACGCCCCGAAGGCGAACGATTCCCAAGGAACCACGGCGACCGGCACCGCACAGCCCTCGGCGACGCTGGGCGGCGAGCAGAAGCGTTCGATCGAGCAGATCGCGCTGCTCCTCTTCATCATCGTCCCGTTCCTCGCGCTGCTCGCGGCGGTGCCGCTGGCCTGGGGCTGGGGGGTGAGCTGGGTGGATCTCGGTCTGCTGGTGTTCTTCTACTTCCTGAGCTGCCACGGCATCACGATCGGTTTCCACCGCTACTTCACGCACGGTTCCTTCAAGGCCAGGCGTCCGCTGAGGATCGCGCTGGCGATCGCGGGCTCGATGGCGGTCGAGGGGCCGCTGGTGCGCTGGGTGGCCGACCATCGCAAGCACCACAAGTTCTCGGACGCCGAGGGTGACCCGCACTCGCCGTGGCGGTTCGGGGAGACGGTCCCGGCCCTGATGAAGGGCCTGTGGTGGGCGCATATCGGCTGGATGTTCGATGAGGAGCAGACGCCGCAGGAAAAGTACGCGCCGGATCTGATCAAGGACAGGGCGATCCGTACGATCAGCCGCCAGTTCCTCCTGTGGACGGTGGTGTCCCTGGCGCTGCCCGCGCTGATCGGCGGTCTGGTGACCATGTCCTGGTGGGGCGCGTTCACGGCGTTCTTCTGGGGGTCGCTCGTCCGGGTGGCCCTTCTCCACCATGTGACCTGGTCGATCAACTCGATCTGCCACGCGGTGGGCAAGCGCCCCTTCAAGTCGCGCGACCGTTCGGGCAACGTGTGGTGGCTGGCGGTCCTGTCGTGCGGGGAGTCCTGGCACAACCTCCATCACGCGGACCCGACGTCGGCGCGGCACGGTGTGGAGCGGGGTCAGGTCGACTCCTCGGCGCGGCTCATCCGCTGGTTCGAGCTGTGCGGGTGGGCGTACGACGTGCGCTGGCCGTCACGCTCGCGTATCGATTCCCGCCGGAACACGGGGCAGGACGGCTCCCGGCGCAAGCGGGAGACCGCCGAGGCGGCATGATTGACGGGTGGCGACCGACTCGAGCAGTACCTCCAGCAGCGACAAGCAGCGGCGCCCTCGCCGAACCCGGATGACGGGTGCCGAGAGGCGTCAGCAACTCCTTGAGATCGGTCGCACCCTGTTCGCCGCGAAGGGCTTCGAGGCCACGTCGGTGGAGGAGATCGCGGCCAAGGCCGGGGTCTCCAAGCCGGTGGTGTACGAGCACTTCGGCGGCAAGGAGGGCCTGTACGCGGTCGTGGTGGACCGTGAGATGCGCCGTCTGCTGGACATGGTGACCAGCTCGCTGACGGCGGGCCATCCGCGGGAGCTGTGCGAGCAGGCGGCTTTCGCGCTGCTGGACTACATCGAGGAGTACACGGACGGCTTCCGCATCCTGGTCCGTGACTCGCCCATCCCTACGTCCACGGGCTCCTTCGCCTCGCTCATCTCGGACATCGCGACCCAGGTGGAGGACATTCTGGGCCGCGAGTTCAAGAGCCGCGGCTTCGACCCCAAGCTGGCCCCTCTGTACGCCCAGGCCCTGGTCGGCATGGTCGCGCTGACGGGCCAGTGGTGGGTGGACGTCCGCCGCCCGAAGAAGGCCGAGGTGGCGGCCCATCTGGTGAACCTGGCGTGGCACGGCCTTGACGGGCTGGAGGCGAAGCCGCATCTGATAGGCCGCCGGAAGAACTGAGTCACCCGAACGGGTGGATGCGGCTGCATTAATGGACCACAAGATGATCCTTGTGGAACCATGTGCGCATGACTGAGATTGCGATCAGCGCGGCCCGTTCCCAGCTCGGCGACCTGGTCCGCCGTGCGGCCCACGGCCGGGAGACCATCGCGCTCACCGACCACGGGCATGTGGCCGCTCTGCTCGTATCACCGCAGGTCATAGAGGACTTCGAAGATGCCCTGGCAATCGCCGACTACGAGCGGCGCAAGGCAGCGGGCACGCTTGAACCCGGCATCCCCATGGCCGAGGTGCGCAGGCGGCTGGGGCTCGAACAGCAGTGACCTACGAGATCATCTTCGAACCACGCGCGCTCAACTCCGCAGCACGATTCCTGAAGGAAGACCCGAGCGGCCTCGCTGTGGCCCTGGACACCATCGACAAACTGGCCCACGATCCTCGTCCGGCAGCGTCGATTCCCTACGGGTCACCCGACATGCGCCGCCTGCACATCGGCGACTACCGCATCCTGTACCTCATCGACGACGACGTCATCCGCATCCTCGTCACCCACCTCGGCCGCACCCCGTAGGTCGCACGGCGTCCGTCTCCGTTCGCAGCGGTAGCGGTACACCTCCCGCATCTCCCGCGCCGCCCGTTCTCAGCCGCACTCAGCCGTTCGGCTCCAGGAACTCCAGCCGGTTGCCCACCGGGTCCTCGGTGTAGAAGCGGCGGTGGCCCGGGAGGTCGTCGTCCCAGGTGACGGGCGCGTCGCGGGCTGCGAGCCGGGCGGCGTACGCCTCGATGTCCCGGACCCGAAGCCCGACGTGGGCCTTTCGCGCGGGCCGACAGTGACAATTTCCGCTTCGGGCGGGGGCCTGGTCGATCCCCAGGTGAAGGTGCGCGCCTCCCACCCGGAACCAGCAGCCCCCGCGGGGGCCAGTGCGGGCGGCTTGGGGACCTCGGTCATACCGAGGACGCCGACGTAGTACGAGCGCAGCTCGCGCTCCGAGCCGGGCGGGGCGGCGAGCTGCACATGGTCGAGGCCGTGATCATCATTCCGGTTTCCTGGCCACGACGAACACGCGGCGGAACGGGTAGACCGTGCCGTGCCCGGTCGCCGGGTACGCCTCGCGCAGGGCCGCGCGGTACTCGGTGAGGAAGGGTTCGGCGTCGTCGCCCAGTGCGGTGAGGACCGGCCGCAGTCCGGTGCCCTTCACCCAGTCCAGGACGGGGTCCTCGCCCTGGAGCAGGTGGAGGTACGTCGTCTCCCAGGCGTCGGCCTCGCAGCCGAGGCCGGCGAGCCGGTGCAGGTAGTCGGCGGGGGTCAGCACCGCGTCGTCGTGGCGGAGCGTGTCGCCGAGCCGGTCCTTCCAGCGGGCGGAGTGGGCGAGTGCGCGCATGAGCCGGTGGCCGGGCGAGTCGAAGTTGCCCGGCACCTGGAAGGCGAGGACGCCTCCGGGGGTGAGGCCCTCCACCCAGGCGGGGAAGCGGGTGACGTGGCCGCGTACCCATTGGAGGGTCGCGTTGCTGAAGATCAGGTCGTGCGGCTCCGTGGGCGCCCAGGTCGTGGCGTCCGCGGGCGTGAAGTCGAGGTGGCCGCCGCCCTGGGTGGGGCCGGCCAGGGCCCCGGCCTCGGCGAGCATCTCCGGCGAGTTGTCCAGGCCCGTGATGTGCGCGCCGGGCCAGCGGTCGGCGAGCAGGCGGGTGACGTTGCCCGGGCCGCAGCCGAGGTCGGCGATGCGGGGGCGCCCGGCGGGGAGCTCGGGCACGTGGGCCAGCAGGTCGATGAAGGCGCGGGCGCGATGGCCGGAGTGGCGCAGGTACTGGTGGGGGTCCCAGACGGGGGC
>NZ_VMNX01000395.1 GCF_009377235.1 Streptomyces acidicola | reverse complement strand
GGGTAGGGGCGGCGGGGGCGAGAAAACACCCGCGTCGCCACCCGCACCCGGCACCGCACCCGGCACCGCACCCGAAGCCAGCAACTCCCCATGCAGCGCCCTCAGTTCCGCACCCGGATCCGCGCCCAGCCGATCCGCCAGCAGTCGCCGTACGCCCTCGTACGCGGCCAGTGCCTGAGCCGTGCGCCCCGCGTCGCGCAGGGCCCGCAGCCGCAGGGCCTGGAGGGGCTCGTCCAGCGGGTGGGCGTCGCAGAGCGCCCTGAGTTCGGGAAGGTGCTGCTCGGCCTGGCCCAGGGCGAGGGCCGCGGTGAGACGGGCACGGCGGGCGTCGAGCCGGCGCGCCTCCCAGCGGGCCGCCGCGGCCGTACGGTCGGGGAGGTCGGCGAGGGCAGGCCCCTGCCAGAGGGCCAGGGCGTCGTCCAGCACCACGGCCGCCTTCGCCGCGTCACCGTCGGCCAGGGCACGCGCACCTTCGCCGACGAGCCGTTCGAAGCGGTGGAGGTCGATGTCGTCCGCGCCCGTGACCAGCCGGTAGCCGCCGTCGGCCGAGGCGACCGCGTCCGGACCGAGCGCCCTGCGCAACCGCCCGACCAGCGCCTGCACAGCGCCGGACGCGTCCGCGGGCGGCTCACCGTCCCACACCTCGTCGACCAGCACGGTCACGGGCACCGTACGCCCGGCCCGCAGCGCGAGCACGGTCAGCAGGGCACGCAGTCGCGCCCCGCCGACCGGAGCGGAGGAGCCGTCGGGGCGGAACGCCTGGGTGGTGCCGAGGATGCGGTAGCGCACGGGGCCATTCTCGCTTGCCCAGCTGCCTTGACGGCCTCCCCTGGGCTCCGCCAAGGCGAGAAAGGCTATTTCACTCAACTCTCATTCACTCAGATACAAATACGCTACCCTTCGGGCCATGGGGAGATCTCCGAGGGCGCTCATCGCTGTCCGGCTGACCGTCCAGACCGAATCGACGACCAGCCCTGAACGGCAGGTTGAAGACTGCACGTCCTTCTGTGAGGTGCGCGGCTGGGAGGTCGCCGGTGTCGCCAGAGACCTTTCCGTCTCCGCCACCGCAGTGCCGCCGTGGAAGCGTCCAGAACTGTCCCGGTGGCTCGACGACCGCGCCCCCGAATTCGACGTCATCGTCTTCTGGCGACTCGATCGGTTCGTTCGCCGAGTCGGCGACCTGCACCAGATGATCGAGTGGGCCGAGAGCCACGGGGGAAAAGGACTGGTGTCCGCCACCGAACCGTTCGATCTCACGAGCCCGACGGGAAGGGCGACAGCCACCATGATCGCCACCTTTGCCCAGATGGAAGCCCGCGCCGCTGCAGAGCGGGTTGCCTCGTCGCGTGCACACCTGCTCACGTCCACCCGGTGGGGCGGCAGTTCACCGCCCTTCGGCTATCGGACCTACGCAAAGGACGGCGCCCGCTACCTGGAGATCAACCCGGAGACGGCAGACATCGTCCGGGAAGCCGCTCGACGCGTCATGGGCGGCGAGCCGGTCAATGCCATCTGCCGTGACTTCGAGGAACGGGGGGTACCTTCCCCCGCGGACACGTATCAACGGAACAAGTCCGGCAAGGACTTCGTCTGGTATCCCCGCACGCTGAAGGGAATCCTCACCTCCCCCACCCTGCTGGGCTGGAAGACTCGCAACGAGGACGTTCCCGGGAAGAAATACAAGAAGCGCGTCATGGTTCACGGTCAGGACGGCCGTCCCATCCGCGTAGCAGAAGGAGTACTGGACCAGGAGTTCTTCGACCGCCTTCAGGACGCCTTGGCCGGTTCGACCTCTCCCATCAGTCGACGTTCCGCGACGCCCAGGACCCCGCTCCTCAACGTGATCAAGTGTGGAGGGTGCGGCAAGAACCTTCAGCTTCACACGACCAAGAAGCGACGCAAAGACGGGACGTACCGGGTCACCGAGAAGATCCGCTGCCTCTCACGCGCCGGCTCCCCGGCGTGCCGCGGCTACGCTTTCCTGCCCGACGAGGAAATCGTCACCCCCGTTCTGCGCATTCTGCTCCAGGACATCGGAGAGACACCTGTCACGCGCCGTGTGTACGTCCCACGGGCCGAGGGCGAGTCGAGGAATCCGTCAGAGGGCGCCGATGAGGATCAATGGCAGTTCGTGCCGCTTGGTACGACCTTCACTGAGCGGTGGCAAAGCATGGGGATCACTGAGATCGGTGAGGATCTAATCCACGCCGGCATCACGGTCAGATGCCATCCAGGAGAACGTGGCGGCCATGTTGCGGAGATCCCCGAGGACTTCGGGGAGCGGCTTGCCAAGTTTCTGAATTGGCCCGACCGGCAATAGGCAGCCGCTTCTAGGCGATGAGAGTGAGGTAGATGCACCGCAGGCACGAGTCCAGGTGATCATGGAGTTTTCTACGCTCACTGATCACGAAGGACGGCCGTGCCCGCGGTGCCGTCTTGCTTGCTCGAACCCCTTTGGAACCAGTTCGCCGCACTCCTGCCCGCCCGGGGAGAGTTCGTCACGGACCACCTGCTGGGCTGTCATCGGCGCCGGATTGCCGACCGGACGGTCTTCGAGCACATCGTGCTCGCGCTGGTTCATGGCTCCGGCTACGAGCGCGTCTCGACACCCGGATGCTCCGACCGGACCATTCGACGTCGTGTCAAGGAGTCGTCTGACCAGGGGATTTCGGAACAGGTTCACGCCCTCGCCCTGAAAGCGTACGACCGTATGGTCGGCCTCGGACTGTATGAGATCTCGGTGGATGCCTGCGTCACCAAGGCCCCCTCCGGCGGGGAGAAGGCGGAGCGATCGCCGGTCGACCGGGGCAAGCAGGGACTGAAGCGCTCAGTCGCCTCCGACGACTGCGGTGTTCCGCTCGGGATCGTCTCCGACGGAGCCGACCGGCACGACTCACCCCTGCAAGCGGCTAAGACGCAGGTCGGCCCGCTGCCGGAAACGGTCAATGTCAACCTCGACCGCGGATACGACAGCGCTAAGACCCGTGCGCTGATAGCCGAGTTGGGATTCACGGCCGAGATCACGCGTAAGGGAGTGCCAACTCCGATTCAGGCCGGCAAGCGCTGGGGCGTCGAGCGCACGCACTCGCGGATGAACGGCTACGGCAAGCTCCGGCGCTGCACAGAGAAGAGCGGCAACGTTGTGGACTTCTACCTCTACCTCGCCGCCGCTCTCATCACGCTCCGCATGCTGATCCGCCGGGCAACGAGCCGCTACCGCTGGGACGACCGCCCCACCACCCGACGCCTCAAGTGATCCATTTCCGGTCGGTCATACATGGGCCTCCGCACAACGAGACACGTCCTACCAGATGGAGGGAACCACCGGCCCCCGGGCGATCAGGACGTCGGCTTTGTGGTTCCAGCCGAGGGAGGAGTAGAGGCGCTGGCCTTCCTCGCTGGCAATGAGAAGACCAGTACGGGCACCCTGGGACACGGCGGTCTCCGCCAGAGCGCTCATCATGGCGCGGCCCAGGCCGCGTCGGCGGTGCGCTGCGTCCGTCTCGATACGATCGGCGATCGCATCACCGTCGACCACGGCAATGGAGCCGCGCGCTGCCACCTCTCCGGAGGCGTTATAGAGGGAGACGACCGTGACTGGTCCCTCCGTGCGCACCTCGCGCTCGTACGGCGCGGCAGGCGCGTGCTGCGGGTGCTCGGTCAGATCAGTCGTCATGAACCACTCTGACCGGTGGAGCAACTCCAGTCCGGCTGCGCCGACGATGGCTTCGACTGTGCCTGGGCGCAGCGTAGGCACAGTGAGCCAGGTGATCTGCCGCGCGGCGGCGACGGCTGCCGCCAGCCGTGCCAAGGACTCGGGCTCCTCGTCCGCACGCAGCGCGAACACCTCGACCTCGCGGCCGGGTTGGTCGCACCTGGACCGCAGGCCGTCCCCGACGGGCTCGACCGGCTCGGCCTCGGGCAGGGAGCGGGCGACGGTCCAGCCGTCCAGCCAACGTCGTATTAGCCCTGAATCGATCTTCGTCATCCGGCGATTACAGCATGACTGCAACCGGTGGGCCGGCGAACAACCGTCCCGCGTTGTTCGCCGCCGCCAAACGACGCCGCCCTCCATTTACCGGTCGATCTTAGTCAAGGCTCCGCGACACGACGGCCGGGTCACACGCTTCTGCCGAACTTCTAAACGTTCCGGGGAACTCTCAGCCCCGCGAGACGTTGTCCACACATTCATCATCACGGTCGAAGCTGGTCTCGTTTCGACCGCCGCATACCAGGAGCGCTGCCTCATGACCACCGTCTCCCGCACAAGCGAACAGCGGATCAGCCCTGTCTTTCTCGGGATCGCCGCCGTCACGGCGGTCACCGGGTGGGCGGTGTGGACGGGCTTCGGGTCGTCTCCAGGACTTGCCATCTTTCTCTTCGTCACCTCTGCCTGGGTGATCTCTCTGTGTCTGCACGAGTACGCACATGCCCGCACCGCGCTGCACGGGGGCGACATCACCGTCGGCGCCAAGGGCTACTTGAGCCTCAATCCTCTCGCCTACACGCATGCTCTCCTCAGCATCGTGCTGCCCGTCCTCTTCGTGATCATGGGCGGGATCGGTCTGCCGGGCGGTGCGGTGTTCATCGAGCGCGGGCGCATCCGGGGCCGCTGGCGACACAGCCTGATCTCGGCGGCGGGCCCGCTGACCAACGTGGCGTTCGCGGTGGTCTGCACGGCGCCGTTCTGGCTGGACGCGCTGGACGGGGTCCCGGCTGCGTTCCGGTACGCGCTGGCGTTCCTGGCGCTGCTCCAGGTCACGGCCGCGATCCTGAACTTCCTGCCGGTGCCGGGCCTGGACGGCTACGGGGTGATCGAGCCCTGGCTGTCGCACAAGGCCCGCCGCCAGATGGAGCCGCTCGCGCCGTTCGGGCTGCTGCTGGTGTTCGCGGTGCTGTGGATCCCGGAGGTGAACGCCGCGTTCTTCGGCGCGGTCGACGCCGTGCTGAGCGGACTGGGCATCAGCGACCTCGACACATACTGCGGCCTGAATCTGTACCGCTTCTGGCAGGAGGGCAGCAACGTGTGCGTCACTCCGTGACGGAGCCGCGCCCTGCCCTCGCGCGCCGCGCGTAGTACCACGTCATGTTGGACGACAGCCCGGCCAGCAGCACCCAGACGATCCCCAGCCAGCTGCCCTGGACGAAGGAGACCACGGCGGCGGCCACGGAGAGCAGGCAGACGGCGAGGGTGTACAGAGCGAGTCGCCGGGTCTGGG
>NZ_VMNX01000394.1 GCF_009377235.1 Streptomyces acidicola | reverse complement strand
CACCCGCACCCGCCGATCCCGCGCCCACCGACCCCCGAGCGGTCCGCCGTGCGGCCTGGGCAGGCCTCGTCGGCACCGCTCTCGAGCAGTACGACTTCGTCATCTACGGCACCGCGTCGGCCCTGGTCTTCGGCGACCTGTTCTTCCCCAACGCCACACCGGCGGTCGCCCTGCTGGCCAGTTTCGCCGCCTACGCCGTGGGGTTCGCGGCCCGCCCGCTCGGCGGACTGTTCTTCTCCCGCTTCGGCGACCGGCTCGGCCGCAAGTGGATCCTGATCACCACCCTGTTCCTGATGGGAGGCTCCACCTTCGCCATCGGACTGCTGCCGACCTACCACCAGGTCGGTGTCCTCGCACCGGCGCTGCTCGTGCTGTGCCGCTTCTTCCAGGGATTCGGAGCCGGTGCCGAACAGTCGGGCGGAGCCACCCTCCTCACGGAGACCGCCGTCACCGGGCGCCGAGGGCGGCTCGCCTCGCTGGTGATGACCGGCGCCGCGCTCGGCACCGTGATGGGTGCCGTCGCCTGGATCCTCGTCCAGACCCTGCCGGACGACCAGCTGATGAGCTGGGGCTGGCGGCTGGTCTTCGCCAGCAGCCTGCTGGTCACGGTCGCCGCCATGGTCATCCGGCGCAAGCTCAGCGAGAGCCCCGTCTTCCAGGACCTCAAGCGCCGGCACGAGAAGCCCAAGTCCCCCGTGAAGGAGGTCTTCCAGCACGGCAGGAAGCCCATGCTGCTGGTGCTGTTCATGAACGTCGGTGTCAGCGCCCAGTCGTACACCTACCAGGTCTTCATGGCCTCGTACCTGGTCTCCACGGTCGGTGTCGACGCGTCCTTCGTGCCGAAGGTCCTGATGATCGGAGCGGCCTGCGGCGGTCTCGCCGCCATAGGATTCGGCGTTCTGTCGGACCGCGTCGGCCGTAAGCCGGTCTACGCCTCGATCCTCGCCGCCCTCGTGCTGCTGCCCGGTCCTTCCTTCATCGCCCTGAACACGGGCTCACCGGCGGCCATCACCGTGACCATGATCATCGGCTTCGTACTGGCCGGCCAGGGCGCGGTCGGAGTCCAGATGAGCTACTTCCCCGAACTGTTCGGCACCCGCTACCGCTACGCCGGCGTCACCCTGGGCCGGGAGTTTTCCTCCGTGCTCGGCGGTGGGGTCGCTCCGCTGATCTGTGCCTCCCTGCTCACGGCGTTCTCCGGCTCGTGGATCCCGGTCGCGGTCTACATGATGCTGATGATGATCATCAGCCTGATCGCGGCCCTGATGACTCCGGAGACCCGCGACCGCGACCTGACCTCACCCGTCGACGCCACGGCCCCCGCGCCGGCCGCGACCGAAACGAGCACTCGATGACCACCACCACATCGGCCCGGCCCCGACCCGGCGACGCACTGCGACGCACCGCAGTGGTGGCCGCCCTCCGGGCCGACTCCCCGCAGGATCCCGTCCCGGCGACGTGCACGCCGACTCATGCCTACGTCGTCTGCCGCGAACTGACACCGACCACGTTGGGCGCCCTGAACCCACTGGACGCCCTGGACGCCCTGAACCCACTGAACCCGCTGGAACCGCTGCGCAAGAACCTCGGCGACGTGGTCGACCTCGGCGGTTCCCTCACCCGGGACGCCCCGTCCGGCGGCGATGACCTGAAGGCCCCGGCCGACCGGGCTCGCCGTGCTGCCCTGGCCGCAGCCGCCGGAGCCCGGCCGTGACCGGCGCCCGGATCGTCACGCTGGGCGAGACGATGGGGCTGCTGGCCGCCACCACCGTCGGGCATCTGCAGCACGTACCGCACATGGCCCTGGGCATCGGCGGCGCGGAGAGCAACGTCGCCGTCGCACTGGCGAGGCTGGGCACCCCGGTGACCTGGATCGGCAGGGTCGGTGCGGACTCCGTCGGCGACCGCGTGGTGCGCGAACTGACCGCCGAAGGGATCGATGTCCGTGCCGTACGCGACTCCGGGGCGCCCACAGGGCTGATGCTCAAGGAACGCCTGCCCGGCGGGGCGGTCAGGGTCTGGTACTACCGAGCCGGCGCGGCCGGTTCCCGACTGGCCCCCGAGGACATCGACGCCCGTCTCGTCGGCGGGGTCAGGCTCCTCCATGTCACCGGCATCACCCCGGCACTCGGCGAGTCCGCCGCGGCGGCCGTGTCGTATGCCGTGGACGTGGCCCGCGCCCACGGGGTGACGGTGTCGGTCGACGTCAACTACCGGTCCGCGCTGTGGCCGCCCGAACGGGCGGCTCCGGCCCTGCGCGACCTCGTGGCCCGGGCCGACCTGGTCTTTGCGGGCGACGACGAGGCCGCGCTCGTCACGGGCTGCGAGCCCACCGCCCGCACGCCGGACGAACTCGCCGCGGCCCTCACCGCCCTGGGCCCTGCCACCGCGGTGATCAAGCTTGGCGCCGAGGGAGCACTCGCGTTGGTGGACGGCGCCCTGCACCACAGGGCGGCCGTCCCGGTGCGGGTGGTCGACCCGGTGGGCGCGGGGGACGCCTTCGTCGGCGCGTACCTGAGCGAACTGGTCGCGGGCGCCGACGTCAAACAGCGCCTCGACACCGCCGCACTCGCCGGGGCACTGCTCTGCACGGTCCCCGGCGACTGGGAGGGAATGCCCACCCGCGCGGCGCTCGACGGCTGGACGGGGGTGAGCGACGTACTGCGCTAGTGGGACGGTCTCAGTCAGGTCCTCTGGCCGGGTCTGTTCAGAACATGTTGGGGGTGCGGGTGCGCGGGGGTGCGCACGACATGAAGTGGCAAGAGGCCGGCGGGCCAAGGGCGATTGCTGCCTGCAACCCGCTGTGGTCAAGCAACCGCCCGTTCGTGTCGAACGACCTTGGGATGTTCGGTGACTGACTTACCTGGGTGAGGTGAGACTCAGCCGAATCGTGGAGACACGAGATCGGCTGCCTTCGCCTCGGCCGAGCGGCGGCGGCACTGGTGTTCTACCCCGGAAATCGCCACACGGCGTCGGAAGCCGTCCTGAATGGCCCCGTTTACCGGGCTGAGCGCGCGGCAGTTCGGCAAGCTGCTCACTGCGATGCGTCGCGAGAGTGCGGACCCGGTACGCAAGGCCGGTCCGTGGTGCCGGCCCCTGGAGGACCGGATCCTGCGGATGAAAACCTGGAAGATCCTTCGCGACTGCCGTCTGAAGGGTGGCGGCATTCACACCGTGATGCTCGGCATCGCCCGACTGCACAACCCTCGCCCTCACAGGATGACGTCCGCCCCACACGAGACCACCGTTAACAGAGGACCAAGGGAGACGGCTCTCCACCTCGCCGGCTCGGAGGACATTCAGTCGAGACAGAACTCGTTGCCCTCGATGTCCTGCATCACGATGCACGAATCGTTGCCGTCATACAGGAGTCGCACGCGTACCGCGCCGAGCGGGATCAGCCGTGCGCATTCGGCCTCAAGCGCGGCCAGGCGCTCTTCACCCACGAGCCCGGTGCCGACCCGCACATCAAGATGCACCCGATTCTTGACGACCTTGCCTTCGGGAACGCGCTGAAAGTAGAGTCGCGGGCCGACACCTGAGGGATCACTGCAGGCGAACCATGAACCCTGGTCCTCCGGGGACTGGGAGCGGTTGAAATCGTCCCAAGTGGAGAACCCCTGTGGCGGCGGCGGTACGACGTACCCCAACACCTCGCACCAAAAACGAGCGACGCGCTCAGGTTCTGCGCAGTCGAAGGTGACTTGGAACTGCTTGATCGATGACATCGGCGCACCATAGCAGGGGGACTCTGTTGCTCATTTCTCGGTGTGAATCCGCATGCTGTCGGGAGGACGGCCCTTGCTGGCCGGGACCGCACTGACAGAGAAGACGTCGCGCGATGCCTTGAATGGACAGCCGTCCTCGCCAACTCGTGTGGATGGCTGTTGCCGAGCTCCAGCAGGGCACGCCTGTCCAGCTCGGCGCTGTCACTGCCCGGCCTTCCACTACTCCGCCGGCAACGGTACCGACACCCACGCCTGGATTGACGTGACAGCCTCCTCCCGCGTCGGTGGCGTCAAGTGGCCGCCTTATGTGTCCGTGTGAACCAGGTGCAATCAGACGACTGGCCATATCTTGACGGGGTCCTGTCAATGATTCGACAATCGCTCCCACCTCACCACAGCTTGGAGGACCGTTGACTCACGGCCCATCTCGCCGCGCGACGCTGCTGGCGGCAGCCGCTGGCGCGCTCGCGTTGCCCGCCATATGTTCCGGACCCGCGCGTGCCGCCACCCCCCTCCCGTCGGGAAGCCGTGAACTTCCCATCGTCACGCACTCCCGCCACCCCGGCGCCGTCCATGGCCCTGAAGCGGCGCGCAGCGCCCACGCCGAGCCATTGAACGCCGCCGTCAACTGCGCCCTGGGCCGAGGAGGGCGGAGCTGATGGCCACGTTCGTCGCCCGCTCCCAATGGGGCGCCAGGGCGCCCAAGAGCGTCAGCAGCAACATCACCCCGGCACAGGGCGGTGTGGTCGTCCACCATGTCGATGCCGTGAAGGTGGCAAAGGCCAATCACGCCGACTGCGCCGCCCAGGTGCGGGGCATCCAGAACTTCCACATGGACACCAACGGCTGGTCGGACATCGCCTACAGCCACCTCGCCTGCGTCCACGGCTACCTCTTCGAGGGCCGTGGTGAGAACGTCCGCACCGCCGCCCAGGGCACCACGCAGGGCAATGACGACTGGTACGCGGTCTGTGCGCTGACCGGCGGCACTAGCAGCGACTACGACGCCATCACGGCCGGGCTGATCGACGCCATCCGCTACGGGATCAACCGCCTGCGGGTATCGGGTGGCGCCGCGCAGGCCATCACCGGCCACCGCGACCACCACACGACTGACTGCCCGGGCAACCTGTACCCCCGGGTGCTCAGCGGCGAGGTCAACCCCGGTGGCGGGCCCTTGCCTTACCCCGGGGTGAGTTTCCGCCAGCCGCCGACCTTCGTGCACGCCAGCGTGGCGACCTGGCAGTACCGGATGAAAAACACGCACGGCTACGCCGTCGCTGTGGACGGCCAGTACGGACCGGGATCCGACTCTGCCTGCCGCAGTTTCCAGTCGAGCAAGGGCCTGAACGTGGACGGCATCGTCGGGCCGGCCACCTGGGGTGCCACGTTCATCTAGGGCGCGTTTCGAAAGTCCCGTCGTCCGCCCGAAGGGCGGGCCCCGCGGCGGCGATGGGGGTCCCCCCGCGCGAGCGAAGCCGAGCGTGGGGGAGCGTGCGATCGCAAGGCGCCGGAGCGCCCTAATAGCGGAGCTATTCGGG
>NZ_VMNX01000393.1 GCF_009377235.1 Streptomyces acidicola | reverse complement strand
CCCCCCGAACCGCCCGCCCTTGACCGGATCTGCGCGGAGGCGGACTACGGAGGCGGACTGGGGACAGCAGGGCCGACCGTGTAGCTTGGGACGGAGCCAGACGTCGCTGCTGATGGCGGTCGGGCGGTCCCACCGCGGACCGGCCGAGGGAGAGAGGGCCTCCGACGGACTGCGCTGCGCGCACGCGGGCATGCCTGTGTCCTCTTCGGACACCCCTGTCTCCGCCGCCGCGCAGACCAGCCGTACCCACCCTCGCCCCGACATCGAGGAGCAGCTCGCAATGACGACTGTCGACAAGCGACAGGACTTCAAGGTCGCCGACCTCTCCCTGGCCGAGTTCGGCCGCAAGGAGATCACCCTCGCCGAGCACGAGATGCCCGGCCTGATGGCGATCCGCAAGGAGTACGCCGAGGCCCAGCCGCTGGCCGGCGCCCGCGTCACCGGCTCCCTGCACATGACCGTCCAGACCGCGGTCCTCATCGAGACCCTGGTCGCCCTGGGCGCCCAGGTCCGCTGGGCGTCCTGCAACATCTTCTCCACCCAGGACCACGCCGCCGCCGCGATCGCAGTCGGCCCGAACGGCACGGCGGACGACCCGCAGGGCGTCCCGGTTTTCGCCTGGAAGGGCGAGACGCTTCAGGAGTACTGGTGGTGCACGGAGCAGGCGCTGACCTGGCCCGACTCGCCCACCGGCGGCCCGAACATGATCCTCGACGACGGCGGTGACGCCACCCTCCTCGTCCACAAGGGTGTCGAGTACGAGAAGGACGGCAAGGTTCCGTCCGTCGACACCGCCGAGTCCGACGAGCACCGCGTCATCCTCGAACTCCTGCACCGCACCATCACGGACGGCTCGCAGAAGTGGACCCAGCTGGCCTCCGAGATCCGCGGCGTGACCGAGGAGACCACGACCGGCGTCCACCGCCTGTACGAGATGCAGCGCGACGGTGTCCTCCTGTTCCCGGCGATCAACGTGAACGACGCCGTCACCAAGTCGAAGTTCGACAACAAGTACGGCTGCCGTCACTCCCTGATCGACGGCATCAACCGTGCCACCGACGTCCTGATCGGCGGTAAGACCGCGGTCGTCTGCGGCTACGGCGACGTGGGCAAGGGCTGCGCGGAGTCCCTGCGCGGACAGGGTGCCCGCGTCATCGTCACCGAGATCGACCCGATCTGCGCCCTGCAGGCCGCGATGGACGGCTACCAGGTCACGACCCTCGACGAGGTCATCGACAAGGCCGACATCTTCATCACCACGACCGGCAACAAGGACATCATCATGGCCTCGGACATGGCCAAGATGAAGCACCAGGCGATCGTCGGCAACATCGGCCACTTCGACAACGAGATCGACATGGCCGGTCTCGCCAAGGTCCCGGGCATCGTCAAGGACGAGGTCAAGCCGCAGGTCCACACGTGGACCTTCCCCGACGGCAAGGTGCTCATCGTCCTGTCGGAGGGCCGCCTGCTGAACCTGGGCAACGCCACCGGTCACCCGTCGTTCGTGATGTCCAACTCCTTCGCGGACCAGACCCTGGCCCAGATCGAGCTGTTCACCAAGCCCGACGCGTACCCGACCGGCGTCTACACGCTGCCCAAGCACCTCGACGAGAAGGTCGCTCGCCTCCACCTCGACGCCCTCGGCGTGAAGCTCACGACGCTGCGTCCGGAGCAGGCCGCGTACATCGGGGTCGAGGTCGAGGGCCCGTACAAGCCGGACCACTACCGCTACTGACCGGTACCGTCACTGGCCGGTACCGCCCCGGGCCGTTACGGCTACCGAGTCGCCACTGCTGTTGAGCGCGCCCGTGCACTGACGCGCTCACTCGGACAGCAGGTCCCGGGCAGGCCCCCGCACCCCCGTGCCGGGGGCCTGCCCGTGCCGGCCGGACCAGCGCCCGCCAGGACGCCCGGACCAGCAGCCCCTCAAGCTCCAGGACCCCCATGCCCCGCGGCCGCTATTCGCTCCACGATCCGCACGACCACTCCCTCCTCGCCGAAGAACACTTCCAGTGCGCGCCCGGCCCCTCCGGCTGGCGCTATGTCTCCCAAGTCACCACCCCCTCCGGCGACCACGTCGGCTCCGTCGACCTCGCCCTCGACGACCTCGGCCGCCCCATCCGTCTCGAAGTCCACGCCGCGAGCTGGCAGGTCCGCGGCGCCGCCCTCGACGGCGTCACCTGGGTCCGCACCGACCCGACCGGTACGCATGCCACCGAAGGCAATGTCCGCGCCCATGCCTTCACCGGCACCTCCCCCGCGTTCCTCATCGCCACCGTTCGTCTCCTGCGCCTCACCCCCTCCGCGCCCGCAACCCGCGTACGCCTCGTCGCCTTCACGGACCCGGTCCTCGCCCCGCGCACCGTCGACCAGTCCTGGGCCTTGATCGCAAGAGAAGCACACGCCACTGACAACGGCCCCCTGACCGTGGACGAATACCAGGTCACAGCCCTGGACACAGGCGAGCAGCACACCGTCCACATCGCCGGCGACGTGGTCCTGACGGGCCCCGGAATCGAGCTGGAGCACCTCGAATCACCGCCGTCGGTGTTCAGCTGACGCAGGACGCAGGACGCAGGACGCAGGACGCAGGACGCAGGACGCAGGACGCAGGACGCAGGACGCAGGACGCAGGACGTTGCGTGATTGGCGTCCGAATGGCGCCGCGCCCGGCGCCCCACCTCACGCAGGCGGCACGAATCCAGTGACCGGACGGTCGGTCTGCTCGGTTGTGCCGGCCTGGGACTGCCCGGGTTCGGCGGGCAGCGGTGCCGGGGACTGCGGCAACGGGGTGGGGGGCTGTGCCTCGGGCCCGCCTGCTGCCAGGGGCGGCGCACTCGGGGCCACAACGGGTCCGCCCCAGCCCGGGGCTCCGACAGACGGCCCCGGCACGGGACCGAACGGGCCCATGCCGACAGCCGCCCCACCCCCGAACGCCCGCTGGGCCTCCCGCGCCTGCCGTTCCTGCACCACGGCCGCCAGGTAAGCGGCCGCCGGAACACCCTGCGGCGCCGGAGACCCCGTGACCGCGGCGAGATCGAAGGCAAGCCGTTCCGCCATTGCCTGACCGACCTGCGGATCAAGCTGCTGCATCCGCGTCAGGTACTGCCGCACGGCCAGCCACAGCCCATCCGGGACCGCCGAGAGATCGAGCTCGGAGAACCGCCCCGCCAGCCAGTGCGGCGGCGGGGGCACGAACTGCGCACGCCCGGCCGGCACCCTCTCCCGTACGACCAGCGTTCCCGCAAACACGTCACCGAGCCGTCGCCCGCGTGCCGACACCAGCGAGGCGATGCACGCGATGACCCCCAGCGTCATCAGAATCTCGACCACGCCGACCGCGCCACGCACCAACGCGTGCCGAAAACGGATCGGCCCACCGTCGTCCCGCACCACTCGCAGCCCGAACGCCAGCTTCCCCAGCGAACGTCCGTGGCTGAGTGTCTCCACGGCGATCGGCCCACCCACCAGCACCAGCAAGAAGGCAGCGATCGATATCGCTGTCTGCGCCGCCTCATCCAGACTCGCGGTCGCAAGGACCAGCGCCATGGTCACGACGATGTAGCCGATGAAGGCGACGATCAGGTCGAGCAACACGGCCAGAGCCCGGCTCGGCAGCTTCGCGGGGCGCAGCTCCAGCGCCACCGCCTCGCCCGTCACTAGCTCAGTCACTTACTTGTTCCTTCCCCTGACCTGCCCCGAGAACCGCCAGTCTGCCAAGCTGAGGACACATCGCGCCCCAGTACGACAAGCTGACACGCAGATACGACAGGACGAGGAGCAGCAAACCGGATGGACCTCGACGTCTTCGTGTCCGCTCATCGCGCCGAGTGGGACCGCCTCGACGCACTGCTCCGGAACCAGCGGCGCCTCAGCGGCGCCGAGGTCGACGAACTGGTCGCCCTCTACCAGCGCACGGCCACTCACCTCTCAGTGATCCAGTCCAGCGCCCCGGACCCCCAGCTCACCGGGCGTCTCAGCCAACTGGTGGCACGCGCGCGCAGTGCCGTGACAGGCACCCGGCGCGCCTCCTGGCGCGATGTCACCCGGTTCCTCGCCCACGGCTTCCCCGCCGCGGTCTACCGCTCCCGCCACTGGTGGGTACTCACGGCACTCCTGTCCACCGCCGTAGCGGCCGTCCTGGGGTGGTGGATCGGTACGCACCCGGAGATCCAGTCCACGATCGCAGCCCCCGACCAACTGCGAGAGCTCACTCGCCCCGGAGGCGAGTACGAGACGTACTACTCCAGCCACCCCGCCACGTCCTTCGCGGCCCAGGTGTGGACGAACAACGCCCAGGCGGCCGCCATGTGCCTTGTCCTGGGCGTCTTCCTCGGCCTGCCGGTGCTCTGGATCCTCTTCCTGAACATGCTCAACCTGGGCGTGGGCATCGGCCTGATGTCCTCGGCCGGCCGCCTCGATGTCTTCCTCGGCCTCGTCCTCCCGCACGGCCTCCTGGAACTGACCGCCGTCTTCGTGGCCGCTGGAACAGGCCTGCGCCTCGGCTGGACCCTCATCGATCCTGGTCCCCGGACTCGCCGAACGGCCCTCGCCGAGGAAGGCCGCGCCGCCCTGGGCATGGCCTTGGGCCTGGCCCTGGTCCTCTTCGTCTCCGGTGCCATCGAAGGCTTCGTCACCCCCTCCGGCCTTCCCACCTGGGCCCGCATCGGCATCGGCATCGCTGCGGAACTGGCCTTCCTCGCATACGTCTACGTGCTGGGCGGCCGCGCCGCGCGGGCCGGGGACATGGGTGACCTCGCCGAACCCGAACGGAGCGCAGCCCTCCCGACGGCCGCCTGACAGCAGTAGGTGCGCCCGGCAGGCTCGTAGGCCCACCGCCGATGTGCAGGCGCGTCCGGCGAGCTGTTACTCTCGTTCTCGCCTCGCAGGACCCGTTGACACGGGTGCGGTGGGGAGGTAGATTTGAACAGTTGCCTAGAGGGGGACTCACCCCGGTGGCGATGATGCGTATCTATCTGCTTCTCGAAGCCTCGACACATCGATTTCGACGAAGCCTCTCCCGATGATTCAGAAATGAACGCCGGTCAGTCCGGTCCAAAACTTCTGATAAAGTCGGAACCGCCGGAAAGGGAAGCGCGAAAGCGTCTGACCTGGAAAGCGCCGAGGAAATCGGATCGGAAAAAGATCTGATAGAGTCGGAAACACCGAAGGGAAGCGCCCGGAGGAAAGCCGCGAGAGAGTCTCTCGGGTGAGTACAAAGGAAGCGTCCGTTCCTTGAGAACTCAACAGCGTGCCAAAAGTCAACGCCAGATATGTTGATACCCCGTCTCCGGTCGTCATGACCGGGGCGAGGTTCCTTTGAAATACAAACACAGCGAGGACGCTGTGAACCGAGGGGACTATTCCTCTCCTTGGTTCCGCTCTCGTGATGTGTTGCCGGGATATCCCGGAAGCATTCACGGAGAGTTTGAT
>NZ_VMNX01000392.1 GCF_009377235.1 Streptomyces acidicola | reverse complement strand
GGTGGGGCCCGTGCGCTTGGATGGCCTGCGTACTTCAGATGGCCTGTCTGTTCCGGTGAGGTGCAGGGAACTGCTGTCGGCCCCTGCGACCTGTCCCGGCGACGCTTCTCGGCCGGCCTTCGCGTCACCGGATCGCAATCAATACCTGCATACCCATTGACCTGGGGCGTCCGCGGACCTAGCCTCCGTCCCCATATGTAGACGACGTCTTCATATGGGGACCCCATTCAATGGAGTGAGCATGGTGGAAACTGCCGGTGTCACCCGACGCCTGAGCCACAGCATGGCGCGGGGCGTCCTGTCCTTCCCCCTCACCAGCTTCCGTGAGGACGGTGGTCTGGATCTGGACGCCTACCGCGCCTACCTCGCCCCCCAGTTGGACGCCGGTCCGGGAGCGGTCTTCCCCGCCTGCGGTACCGGGGAGTTCACGGCCCTGGACGAGGACGAGTACCGCCACGTCGTCACCGCCGCGGTGAAGGTGGCCGACGGGCGCGTCCCCGTCGTCGCGGGTGTCGGGTACGGCTGGGCCCAGGCGCTGCGGTTCGCGCGCATCGCCGAGGAGTCGGGTGCCGACGCGGCACTCGTGCTGCCGCACTACCTGGTGCGGGCCCCGCAGGACGGGCTGGTGGAGCAGTTGCGCCGGATCGCCGACGGCACCCGGCTGCCCCTGATCGCCTACCAGCGCGACCAGGTCTCCTTCACCGCCGACGGAGTGCGCCGTATCGCGGAGATCCCCACCGTCATCGGGCTGAAGGACGGACACAGCGACCTCGACCGCCTCCAGCGGCTGACGCTCGCGGCACCCGAGGGCTTCCTGTTCTTCAACGGGGCCGCGACAGCGGAGATCCAGGCACGCGCGTACGCCGCTGTCGGGGTCCCCGCGTACTCGTCGGCCGTCCACGCCTTCGCCCCGGAGATCGCGCGGGCCTTCTTCGGCGCCTTCCAGGAGGACGACACCGCCCGGATGGACGAGTTGCTGCGCGGCTTCTACATCCCGTTCGTCGAACTGCGCGACAGGGTCCCCGGCTACGCCGTCTCCCTCGTCAAGGCCGCCGCCCGACTGCGCGGTCTGCCCGTCGGCCCGGTGCGCGCACCGCTCATGGACCCGGGCCCGGACGACCTCGCCGAGCTGACGAAACTGCTCGACCAGGGCCTGGGGCTCGTCGGCGCCGGCCGCTGACCTTTCACACCCCGTCGCCGTACCCCCGACGGCAGTTCACGCGCCCACGTCCAACCCACAGTTCACGCACGCACCAGCACACCGCCAGTTCACGCACGCACCAGCACACCGCCAGTTCACGGACGCAAAAGCACACCGCCAGTTCAAAGGAGAACTGACACATGCCGCTCGTCGTTGTCGGGATCAGTGTTCTGGTCCTGCTCGTCCTGATGACGAAGCTCAGACTGAATGGCTTCGCCGCCCTGCTCCTCGTGGCCGTGGGCGTCGCCCTGGTCCAGGGGATAGGCCTGGAGGACATCCCGGACGTCCTCTCCGAGGGCATCGGAAGCCAGATCGGCGACACCATGCTGACCATCGGGCTCGGTGCCATGGTCGGCCGGGTGATGGGTGACTCCGGTGCCGCCCAGCGGATCGCCGACAGGATCCTCGCCATCTGCGGCCCGCGCTGGGTCCAGGTCGCCATGGTGGTGACCGCCATGGTCATCGGCGTGACCATGTTCTACGAGGTCGCCTTCGTCATCATCGTCCCCGTCGCGTTCACCCTCGTACGGGTCACCCGTTCGAACCTCCTGTGGGTGGGGCTCCCCATGTCGATCGCCCTGTCCACCATGCACAGCTTCCTGCCGCCCCACCCGGGCCCGACCGCGGTGGCCGCGACCTTCCACGCGTCCGTCGGACTGACCCTGTTCTACGGCCTGTTCATCGCCGTCCCGATCGGTGCGCTCGTCGCCCTGCTGTGGCCGCGCATCCCCTTCGTCCGGGCGATGAACCCCTCCATTCCCAAGGGCCTGGTCAGCGAGCGTGTCTTCGAGGACGAGGAGATGCCCGGCATCGGCTGGTCCCTGGGCGTGGCCCTGCTGCCCGTGGTGCTGATCGCCGGTGCCGCGGTGACCGACCTGTCCACCTCCGCCTCGAACCCGCTGCTCCACTTCGTCGCCTTCATCGGGTCCGCGCCGATCGCCCTGCTGCTCACGCTGCTGGTCGCGATCTGGGCGTTCGGTCCGCGTGTCGGCCGCAGCCTGACGGAGGTCAGCACCTCGTGCAAGGAAGCGGCCCAGGCGATGGCGATGATCCTGCTGGTGATCGGCGCGGGCGGAGCCTTCAAGAACGTCCTCGTCGAAGGCGGGATATCCGACTACATCAAGGACACGACCGACGGCTGGTCCATCTCGCCGATCATCCTGGCCTGGCTGATCGCGGCCATCCTCCGGGTGGCTCTCGGCTCGGCGACCGTGGCCGTCGTCACCGCCTCCGGTGTGGCGCTGCCGCTGCTCGCGGGCAGCGGTGTCCACGCCGAGGTCATGGTGCTGGCGGTCTCCTGCGGCTCGATCGCGTTCTCCCACGTCAACGACCCGGGCTTCTGGATGTTCAAGGAGTACTTCAACCTGTCCGTCCTGGACGCCATCAAGGCGCGCACCACCTACACCACGGTGCTCGCGATCCTCGGTCTGGGTGGCGTACTGGTTCTGGAACAGGTCCTCGACGCCCTCAGTATCTGACCGACCGCCGGCATGGCCCACGTGTCGGCGACCCTCACGAGAATGGCACCGTTCGTCATGAGCCAGCCCGTCGTCACCAAGTTCTCCGTCTTCCCGGTCGCCGGCCGGGACTCCATGGCGCTCAACCTCTCCGGAGCGCACGCCCCCTACTTCACCCGCAACGTCGTCGTCATCGAGGACTCCGAGGGCCGTACGGGCCTGGGGGAGGTGCCGGGCGGGGAGAAGATCACGCGGACCCTGCGTGACGCCGAGTCCCTCGTCGTCGGTGCCCGCGTGGGCGACTACAAGCGCGTCCTGCGCTCGATGGAGGGGACGTTCGCCGACCGTGACTCCGGCGGCCGCGGCGCCCAGACCTTCGACCTGCGCACCACGGTGCACGCCGTCACCGCGGTCGAGTCGGCACTCCTGGACCTCCTCGGCCAGCACCTGGACCTCCCGGTCGCCGCCCTGCTGGGCGACGGAAAGCAGCGTGATGCCGTACGGGTCCTCGGCTACCTCTTCTACGTCGGCGACCCGGACCGCACCGACCTGGAGTACGTCCGTGAACCCGACTCGGACGTGGAGTGGTACCGGATCCGGCGTGAGGAGGCACTGACTCCCGAGGCGATCGTCCGGCAGGCCGAGGCCACCTACGACCGGTACGGCTTCCACGACTTCAAGCTCAAGGGCGGTGTCCTGCCGGGTAGAGAGGAGGTCAAGGCCGTCCGGGCGCTCAAGGAGCGCTTCCCCGAGGCCCGGATCACCCTCGACCCCAACGGCGCGTGGTCCCTGCGAGAGGCCGTCGAACTGTGCCGCCCCCTCGTCGGCACGCTCGCCTACGCCGAGGACCCCTGCGGGCCGGAGGACGGCTACTCCGGCCGTGAGATCCTCGCCGAGTTCCGCCGGGCAACGAGCCTGCCCACGGCGACCAACATGATCGCCACGGACTGGCGCCAGCTCACGCACGCCCTGGCCCTGCAGTCGGTCTCCATCCCGCTAGCCGACCCCCACTTCTGGACCATGCAGGGGTCGGTACGGGTCGCCCAGCTCTGCAACGCCATGGGGCTGACCTGGGGATGCCACTCCAACAACCACTTCGACATCTCCCTGGCGATGATGGCCCACTGCGGGGCCGCCGCGCCCGGCGAGTACAACGCCCTCGACACCCACTGGATCTGGCAGGAAGGGCTGGAGCGGCTCACCGTCGAGCCGCCGCGGATCGTCGGCGGCGAGGTCGCCGTCCCCGACACGCCCGGCCTCGGCGTCCGTCTCGACATGGACCGTGTCCTCGCGGCCCACGAGCTCTACAAGGAGAAGGCGCTGTCGGGCCGCGACGACGCGATCGGGATGCAGTACCTGATCAAGGACTGGGCCTTCGACAGCAAGCGCCCCTGTCTCGTCCGCTGAGTGCGCAGACGCTTGCGCTCATCCGCTGCGTCGGCTCATCCGCCGAGCCGGCGCAGCCGTTCCGCGTCGCAGGTACGGGGGCAGGTGGAGCAGGCCTCGTCGGGGCGGATCGTGTAGTAGAGGCAGCAGCCGGTGCGGGTGCGGGTCGGGTGTTCGTGGCCGTCGGCGGTGCGCAGACGGCGGAAGCCGGCGCCGCCGGGGAAGGGCGGCAGCGCGGAGCGCAGTACGTCGGTCGCGGCCCGTACGGCGGTGGCCTCCTCGCCGAGCACCCGGCCGAGATACCAGATGCCCGAGACCAGATCGTCGGCGACCATGCCCCACAGGGCGCGTGAGCCTCGCCGCGCGTACGGGCCGATCGCGTCCAGCACCGGCCCCATGTGCGCGGCGACCGCCTGCCTCAACTCGCCCCGCAGCGCCTCCTCCTGGGCCACGGGCAGCACACCGGACAGGGCCACGGCCGGGTCGTCCGGCAGGCAGGCGAGGCGGGCACCCGGCGTGATGTCGAACGCCCCCGAGGCGAGGTCGACCCGTACGTCCTCGGGTGCGATGCGTGGCACCCTCCGTTCCAGATACCAGACACCGCCCATCAGCAGGCCCACCGACCAGGCGTAGTCGTGAAGGGCGCGCGAGGCGGCGACATGGCGGGGCGCGGTGTGGCCGTAGCGGTTCTGAATCCGTGCGGCCTCGGCGTCGACGAAGGCCTCGACCCCTTCCTGACCCTCCACCAGACACGGCCTCAGGGGGCCGGGTCGACCGCCGTGCGTGACGCGCACCGACAGCGGCTCACACAGGGAGGTCAGGCGCCGGTACGACAGGGCGAGGAGTCCGGGCACGTCCGTGTCGGCTTCTGCCGGCGCGAGATCGAGGGCCACGGTCATCGGAACTCCAGAGAGTGAGATTCAGCGCGAAACAAGAAGGTAAGGCTTACCTTATTATGAAGATCGAGTGCTGATAACCAAGGGGGTCACGTGAAGGCGGGCAAGGTGGTGCACTTCGGCGACCTGCGAGGTTGCTCGTCAGTGATCAGGGGGGCGTGCTGCGCCTCGCGGTGATCGTGTGGCTGGTTGGGAACTAAAGCATGCCTAACCTAAACTCACGCCTCGTGACTGCGACCGAACGGGCCGCACCGACCGGTGTGCCACCCTGCCGTGCCCTCCGGCACGTTCCCCGCTTCCTCGCCGGCGTCGGGCCTCTCCCGCCCTGCGCCGCGCTCGCCGCCCGCCGAGCCGGTGGCGGCCAGATGGCGGAGCGGATGCTCACCGGCGTGGCGGAGGTCGGCGGCGTCGAACTGCCGGAGAACTGAAGCTGCCGGAGAACCAGCCCGCGCGGTCCGGGGGCCGTGCTCTCCACGAGCGTCCCGCCCCCTCCCGAAC
>NZ_VMNX01000391.1 GCF_009377235.1 Streptomyces acidicola | reverse complement strand
CTCGTACCGCCCCCGCCGCCCGCCGACTTCGCCTGTGAGGCCGCCGCCGCGGGAGCCGTCCTGCTGCGCAACCACGGCAACGAACTGCCGTGGCACGCGCGGGACATCGGCTCGCTGGCGGTCAGCGGCCAGGCCGCCGTCACCCCCCGCACCCAGGGCGGCGGCAGCGCCACCGTGGTGCCCCCTGCCGTCGTCAGCCCGCTCGACGGGCTGCGGGCCGCGCTGCCCGACGCCCGCGTCGTCCACGACATGGGTACCGTCATCAGCGACGCCCCCGTGCCGCTGCCGTCGCACACCCTCACCAACCCCGCCACCGGCGGTCCCGGAGTGCGCACCCGGTTCCTCGACGCGGAAGGACGCGAGGTCTTCGCCGAGGACCGGCTGGCCACCGACCTCGTCTGGTTCGGCACCAGCCGCCCGGCCAGTGCCCACACCCTGGAGCTCACCACCCGCTACCGGCCCGAACACGACGGCCCCACCCGGCTCGCGATCGCGAGCGTCGGCCGCACCACCCTGTACGTCGACGGCGAGCCCGCCGTGGAGGCCGACTTCAGCCTCGGCGGGTCGGAGCTGGGCGCCGGTCTCTTCGTACCGCCCACCGCGTCCGGCGAGACCACACTGGAGGCCGGCCGCGAGGTCGAGCTGCGTGTCGTCCACGACCTCACCTCCCGCGACGCCGGCCGCACCGGCTCGGTGTCGCTGGCCTTCGGGCTGCTGCCCGAGCTCGCCGACGCCGAGGCCGCCATCGCCCGTGCCGCGGAGACGGCCCGCGGTGCCGACGCCGCCGTCGTCGTGGTGGGCACCACCACCCGCGCCGAGACCGAGGGCCGGGACCGCGAGACCCTCGCCCTGCCGGGCCGTCAGGACGACCTCGTCCGCGCCGTCGCCGCCGCCAACCCGCGCACCGTCGTGGTCGTCAACGCCGGCGGCCCCGTACTGATGCCGTGGCGCGACGACGTGGCCGCCGTGCTGCTCACCTGGTTCGCCGGCCAGGACTTCGGCTGGGCGCTCGCCGACCTGCTGCTCGGCGTCCGGGAGCCGGGCGGCCGGCTGCCCACCACCTGGCCCGCCGAACAGGCCGACGTCCCGGTGCTCGACACCCGGCCGACGGACGGCCGGCTCGACTACGCCGAGGGACTCCACATCGGCTACCGCGCCTGGCTCCGCGCCGGCCGCACACCCGCGTACGCCTTCGGACACGGGCTCGGCTACACCACCTGGCGCCTCGACGAGCTGACCCTGCCCGACGGGATCGGCGCCGGAGAGGACGTGACCGCCACCGTCCGGGTCACCAACACCGGCCCGCGCGCCGGGAAGCAGGTGGTCCAGCTCTACCTCTCCCGCCCCGACAGCGCCCTCGACCGGCCCGCCCGCTGGCTCGCCGGCTTCGCCCCCGTCCACCTCGACCCGGGTGCCACCGCCGAGGTCGCGGTGCGGATCCCGGCCCGCGCCTTCGCGCACTGGGACGGCTCCGGCTGGTCCCACGAGCCCGGCGCCTTCACGGCCCACGCCGGCACCGCGAGCGACGCGCTGCCGCTCTCCCGGGAGGTCCACCTGTCATGACCACCGACCCGACGAACCGGGCCGAGACCCCACAGGACGAGCCCCAACGGGCCGAGATCCCACAGGCCGAGCGGCCCAACTTCGTCATCATCGTGCCCGACCAGCTGCGCGCCGACGCGCTCGGCCGCTTCGGCAACGACCGGGCCGGCACCCCCCACCTCGACGCACTGGCCGACCGCGGGACCGTCTTCGAGCAGGCCTATGTGCAGCACCCGGTCTGCTCGCCCAGCCGCGCCTCGTTCCTCACCGGCTGGTATCCGCACGTCCGCGGCCACCGCACACTCACCCACCTCCTTCAGGCCGAGGAACCCAACCTGCTGCGCATCCTCAAGGACGCCGGCTACCACGTCACCTGGGCCGGCACCCGCGGCGACACCTTCGCCCCGGGCGTCACCGAGCTCAGCGCCCACGAGTACGGGCACGCCGAGCCGCCCACCCGCCGGCAGTTCGTCAAGGACTACCCCTCCGACACCTGGGCCCGCGCCTTCTACCGGGGGCGACTGGAACCCGACGGGCTCACCGACCACGACGAGGCCGCCGTCCGTACCGTCGAGCGCCGGCTGGCCCAGCCGCCCGACCGCCCCTGGGCGCTGTTCGTCCCGCTGTTCGCCCCGCACTGCCCCTTCCAGGCCGAGGAACCCTGGTACTCGATGCACGACCGCGACCGTGTGCCGGAGCCGCTGCCCGCGCCTAGGCCCTGTCGTCGAACTCCCGCCCTCCGGGCGGACGGCGGGAGTTCGACGACAGGACCCGGCGGGCCCGACGCGGGCCACGAGCCCGGCTTCAAGGAGGCGATCCGCCGCACCTACGGGCTCGACCGCCTCACCCCCGAGATGTGGCGCGAGGTCGCCGCCGTCTACCACGGCATGGTCTCCCGCCTCGACCACCACGTCGGCCGCGTCCAGGACGCCGTCGCCGCCTCCGGCCAGGCCGACCGCACCGTCACCTTCTTCTTCGCCGACCACGGCGAGTACCTCGGTGACTTCGGGCTGATCGAGAAGTGGCCCTCGGCCATGGACGCCTGCATCACCCGCGACCCGCTCGTCATCAGCGGCGGCGGCCTGCCGGCCGGGCAGCGGTACGAGGGCATGGTCGAGCTGATCGACGTACTGCCCACCGTGCTCGAACTCGCCGGCGTCGAGGCACCGCACCGGCACTACGGCCGCAGCCTGCTGCCCGTCCTGCGCGACCCCGAGCGCGAACACCGGCAGTACGCGTTCACCGAGGGAGGCTTCGTCGTCGAGGAGGAGCCCCAGATGGAACGGCCGGCCTACCCCTACGACCTCAAGGGCGACCTCCAGCACGACCGCCCCGAACTCGTAGGCAAGGCCGTCGCCGTGCGCGACCGGGAGTGGACCTACGTGTGGCGTCTGTACGAGCCCCCGGAGCTGTACCACCGGGCCACGGACCCGGGTGAGTCCGTCAACCTGGCAGGTCGGCCGGAGCACGCCGACGTCGAACGCCGGATGACGGACGCCCTGCTGCGCTGGCAGGTCGAGACGGCCGACGTCATCCCGGCCACCCACGACCCGCGCTTCCCGCCGGTCGAACTGCCCGCGCCCGCCGTCCCCGGCACCGGCCCCGCATGACCGGCGACCGAGCCCGCGCCACCCCCTGGTACGAGGAGGGCGAGGAGCCCGACTACCGGTTCTCCCTCGCCAACGAGCGCACCTTCCTCGCCTGGATCAGGACCGGCCTCGCGCTGCTCGCGGGCGCCGTCGCCGTCGCCCAGTTCGTGCAGCCGTATCCGAACCGGGTGACCGGAGTCGCGCTCGGCGCCGTGCTCGCGCTCACCGGCACGGTGCTGTGCGCCTGCTCCTACGGCCGGTGGCAGCGGGTGCAGCACGCGATGCGGCACAGCAGGCCGCTGCCCATGACCCGGCTGCCGCGACTGGTGGGCTGGGGCATGTCGCTGGCCGGCCTCGCCGTGCTGCTGATCGTGCCGGCGGTCCGGTGAACCCGCCGCGCGACCCGGGGCTGCAGCCCGAGCGCACCGCGCTCGCCCGGCAGCGCACGGCCCTGTCCGCGCTCGTCGCCGCCGCGCTGCTGCTGCGCGGCGGCCTCACCGCCGGCGCCCCGCTCCAACTCGCCGCCGCCGTGTGCCTGACCGTGACCGCCGCCCTGGTCGCCGCCGTCGGGACGCCACACCCCGGCACCCGTGCCGCCCGCCGCAGGCTGCTCGCCGCCGCCTGGGTCACCGGCCTCGGCGGCTCGCTGGCGACCCTGCACCTCCTGACCACCTGACCAGCCCCCCACACCCACCCGGGAGACACTCTTGCGCGTCATCTACGTCGACGTGGACACCCTCCGCGCCGACCACACCCAGCCCTACGGCTACCAGCGGCCCACGACGCCCAACCTCCAGCGCCTCGCGGACCGGGGCGTCACCTTCGACCGCTACTACTGTTCCGACTCGCCGTGCCTGCCCTCCAGAACCGCCCTCACCAGCGGCCAGTTCGGCATCACCAACGGCGTCGTCGGCCACTTCGGCGAGGCGGCCCGCTTCCGCCTCGACTCCGGACACCGGCCCGACCCCAACCGCCCGCTGCTCGGCCAGCGCCTCCAGGACCACGGCTGGTACACCGCCGTCGTGTCGATGTTCGCCGAACGGCACCGTGCCTACTTCTTCCACGGCAACTTCCGCGAATCCATCCGCGCCACCGACAAGATCAACGACGAGGAGGCCCACGAGATCAACGCCGTGGCCCTCGACTGGATCCGCCGCCACGCCGACGAGGACGACTGGTACCTGCACCTCACGTACTGGGAGCCGCACACCGACTACCAGATAGGCCCCGAGTGGGTGCGCCGCGCCGCCGAGTCGGGCCCCGCCCCCGCCTGGCCCGACCAGGAGGCCATCGACGGACACGCGGAGATCTACGGCCCGCGCACCGCCCGCGACCTCCACTACTTCCGCGGCCCCCGCCCCTCTCCCGTACCGCACGCCATGCCCGAAGAGATCCGCACCCGCGCCGACTTCGAGCACCTCGTCAACGGCTTCGACGGCTCCATCATGTACTGGGACCACCACTTCGGGCAGCTCCTCGCCACCCTGGAGGAGCTCGGCATCGCCGACGACACCGCCATCATCGTCAGCGCCGACCACGGTGAGTCCCTCGGTGAGCAGGGCTCCTACGCCGAGCACGGCCTGGCCAACGAGCCGACCCACCGGGTGCCGCTCGTCGTCTACTGGCCCGGCGTGACCGACGACCTGCCCGACTCCGTGCGGCACTGCGACGCCCTGCTCTACAACATCGACTTCGCGCCCACCCTCTGTGAACTGCTCGACATCCCGGCCCCCGGCGGCTGGCAGGGCGAGTCCTTCGCGCCCGCGCTCCGCGGCGAAGCCATCGTCTCCCGCCCCTACCTGGTGCTCGGCCACGGCGCCCACACCTACCAACGGGCCGTCCGCACCCGGGACCACCTCTACATCCGCACCTACCACCCGGGCTCCTTCCGCGCCGAGTGGGAGTCCCTCTTCGACGTCACGAACGACCCGCACCTCACCCGCGACCTGCTGGCCGACGAGCCGGAACTCGCCGACCGGATGCGCGGCCACCTCGCCGAGTGGTGGAACCACTACGCCGGCGGGCCCGGCGCGCTGCCCGACCCCATGCACACCACGCTGCAGACCGGCCCCACCTACTACAACGACCCGGGGCAGTACGCTCAACACCTGCGGGACACCGGCCGCGCCCACCTGGCCGACGACCTGGAGCAGCGGTTGACGCCGCTGGGCGGGGCCACCCCGGTGTCCTGGCACGCGCCCCACATCCCCGACGTCCGGCTCGCGGGCGGGAAGTAGACGAAAAAGCACATGTCCTCGTCCTGTTGCGGCCCCGACCGCTCCGAAGGCCCGGGCCACCAGCCCCTCTCGCTCGCCGTCCCCGCC
>NZ_VMNX01000390.1 GCF_009377235.1 Streptomyces acidicola | reverse complement strand
TGGGCGCCGACGCGTTCTCCTCGGAGGCCGTGGCCGATCTGCTGGAGGCCAAGGGGCGCGGCCGCAACATGCCCACCCCCGTCCTCATCGGCTCCCCGAACACGCTGCACGGTCTCGTCACGGACTTGCCCCGGTTCGATGGACTGCGGTCGACGCCTGTGTCCTGCGGGGACAGCGGACGTCTCGGACGAGCGACCACACTAACGGCTGGGCAGCGCAGCGGCCCGCCGCCTGTGGACAACCCACCGGCGACGGGCCGATCGTTACGTAGGGGTGTGTGCTGTTTGGTCAGCGGTGCTCACGCGTGTGCGTGGCTGGTTCCGGTGGGTGCGCCGTACGCTTCGGCTCCGCTCCCTCTCCGCTTCTGCCCCGCGCACCATGCGCCTGTTTTCAGACAGCGGCCTTCTTCAGGCGGCGGCGCTCACGCTCCGACAGACCGCCCCAGATGCCGAACCGCTCGTCGTTGGCGAGGGCGTATTCAAGGCACTCGGAGCGGACCTCGCAGGCCAGGCAGACCTTCTTGGCCTCGCGGGTCGAGCCGCCCTTCTCGGGGAAGAAGGACTCGGGATCGGTCTGGGCGCAGAGCGCGCGCTCCTGCCAGCCGAGTTCCTCGTCCGCGTCGTCGACCAGCAGTTGCTGCACGAGCTCGGTCATGTGCGCCCCTCGTCCGTCCTTCGCGTCCCCGTGGTGCTGCCGTTACCGATTTCGGCTAACGACACGAGTGAAATTACAAGTGTGCTGCTACGGGCGAGTCAAGCCGAGATCTGCTATTGAGCCCCTTATTCACTCTGCGGAACCAAGCCTATGCGGAAAGTGTTCAAATCGGCATAAACCATGACAGGCGGCGGGGACCTGGGGCGCGTCTCCCTCCCATACGGGAAAAGACGTCCAGAAGTTCGATCCCGTTGCGACTCGAACGCCGAAGCTCACGGATTCCACACGGATGCCGGATCCGACACGGAGGCCGTGCCCGACGGGGGTGCCCGACCTACCCGACGGAGCGCCCTGCGTGCCCGATGGGACGCCATGTGTGCCCGATGAGGCGCCATGTGTCCCGGGATGGCCCGCGCAAACCCTTCACCGGCCAGATGAACCGGATGAGGTGAAACATGTCCCACATATCGGGCGTCAAGTTGACAGTCGAAGTGTGAAACCGGTGTTCTAGGGGGCATGCTCGCGAACTTGGCACTCACCTCGACCCGCTCCGCCGGGTTCCTCGGTGCTGCCCGCGCTCGCTGTAGCTGTCGCTGTTCCAGCTGTTGAGCCCTCCCCCATAGCTCCGGCTGCCACTGAGCCCCCACAGGGCTCGGCTGCTGTTCACGCCGCCCGTACCCGGGCGCACCACGACGCCCGTGACCCGGGCGACGGTCTTCGACACCGAGCCGTCCCTCACCCCCACACTTCCGCACACTTCCGCCGAGGAACCACCCCACCCATGAACAGCGACAGCGACCTCCAGATCGCCGGCGACATCCTCGAAGTACCGCACCTCCTGCAGCCCCCGCGCGAGCACCCGGTCACCGTGGCCGAGTTCGCCGGCCTCGCCCGCTCCATCGCCGCCGACCGCTCCCAGTGGGAGCACCTCGTCCAGTACGACGCGACGTCCCGCTGGTACCACCGGCTGCGCACCGGCCCCGGCTACGAGGTGTGGCTGCTGTCCTGGGTGCCCGGGCAGGGAAGCGGGCTGCACGGCCACGGCCGCTCCTCCGGCGTGCTCACCGTCCTCACTGGCGCCCTGACCGAGCGCACCGAGCGCGGCACGCGCGCCCTGGGCTCCGGCGCGCAGCGGGTGTTCGCGCCCGGATACGTGCACGAGGTGGTGAACGACGCACTCGAACCGGCGGTCAGCCTGCACGTCTACTACCCGGGGCTGACGGAGATGCCGATGCGCTCAGCTCAGTCGGCCCGCTGCGCGGCCGCGTCCCCGACTGCGGACGCGACCGCCTGAGGGGATGTCCGACATGACTGCCTGACTCGATGTCGTAGCCGCCTGCAACACTGTCCCACCCGTCACCCGGCCACCACCCCTCAAGGAGTCAGCCTGACGGCTGACACACTGTTTCAATGCGCATTGTGGTTCTGGCAGGCGGCATCGGTGGTGCCCGGTTCCTGCGTGGTCTGAAGCAGGCCGCGCCGGACGCGGACGTCACCGTCATCGGCAACACCGGGGACGACATCCACCTCTTCGGGCTGAAGGTCTGCCCGGACCTCGACACGGTGATGTACACGCTCGGCGGCGGCATAAACGAGGAACAGGGCTGGGGTCGGGCCGACGAGACCTTCCACCTCAAGGAGGAGCTCACGGCCTACGGGGTGGGGCCTGACTGGTTCGGGCTCGGCGACCGGGACTTCGCCACGCACATCGTGCGCACACAGATGCTGAGCGCCGGCTATCCGCTGAGCGCCGTCACCGAGGCGCTGTGCGACCGGTGGAAGCCCGGGGTGCGGCTCATCCCGATGTCCGACGACCGCGTCGAGACCCATGTGGCGGTCACGCTGCCCGACAGCGGGGCAACCCCGGACTCCGGGGAGCGGAAGGCCATCCACTTCCAGGAGTACTGGGTGCGGCTGCGCGCCTCCGTGCCGGCCGAGGCGATCGTGCCGGTGGGTGCGGAACAGGCGAAGCCCGCGCCCGGTGTCCTGGAGGCCATCGCCGAGGCGGACGTGGTGCTCTTCCCGCCGTCCAACCCCGTCGTGTCCATCGGCACGATCCTCGCCGTGCCCGGCATCCGCGAGGGGATCGCCGAGGCCGGAGTGCCGGTCGTCGGTCTCTCCCCCATCGTCGGGGACGCGCCCGTGCGGGGCATGGCCGACAAGGTGCTGGCCGCCGTCGGCGTCGAGTCCACGGCCGCAGCCGTCGCCGAGCACTACGGGTCGGGGCTGCTGGACGGGTGGCTGGTCGACACGGTGGACGCGGGCTCAGTGGAGCGCGTCGAGGCCGCCGGAATCCGGTGCCGGGCCGTGCCGCTGATGATGACGGACCTGGACGCGGCGGCACAGATGGCCCGCGAGGCGTTGACGTTGGCCGAGGAGGTGCGGAGCGCTTGAGCAGCGAGTCGTCGAAGGGCACGGGCAGCGATGTGTCGAGCGCTGTTGCCGGCTACCGCGTGTGGGCCGTCCCCGGGCTGCCGGAGGTGCAGCAGGGCGACGATCTCGCCAAGCTGATCGCCGCCGCCGAGCCGGGGCTCGCCGACGGGGATGTGCTCCTCGTCACCTCGAAGATCGTGTCCAAGGCGGAGGGCCGGGTCGTCGAGGCCACCGACCGCGAGGCCGCGATCGACGCCGAGACCGTACGGGTCGTGGCGCGCCGCGGGCCGCTGAGGATCGTCGAGAACCGGCAGGGGCTGATCATGGCCGCCGCCGGGGTCGACGCCTCCAACACTCCGTCCGGGACCGTGCTGTTGCTGCCCGAGGACCCGGACGCCTCCGCGCGGGACATACGGGACGGGCTGCGGGACGCGCTCGGCGTCGACGTCGGCGTCCTCGTCACCGACACGTTCGGGCGACCGTGGCGCATGGGGCTGACGGACGTTGCCATCGGGGCCGCGGGCGTACATGTGCTCGACGATCTGCGGGGCGGGACCGACGCACACGGCAATCCGCTCAGCGCGACAATCGTCGCGACCGCCGACGAGCTGGCCGCCGCCGGGGACCTGGTGAAGGGCAAGGCCGCCGGGCTGCCCGTCGCCGTCGTCCGCGGACTGGCGCACATGGTGGCGGCCGGGGACGACGGCGACGGAGCGCGGGCCATGGTGCGCGTGTCGCGGGACGACATGTTCCGGCTCGGGACGTCGGAGGCCGTACGGGAGGCGGTGACCCAGCGGCGTACCGTACGGGCGTTCACCGACGAGCCCGTCGACCCCGGTGCCGTACGGCGTGCCGTGGCCGCGGCCGTCACCGCGCCGGCGCCGCACCACACCACTCCGTGGCGGTTCGTGCTGCTGGAGTCCGAGGAGTCGCGCACCGGACTGCTGGACGCCATGCGGGACGCGTGGATCGCGGATCTGCGGCGGGACGGCAAGAGCGAGGAGTCCATCGCCAAGCGAATCCGCCGTGGCGACGTCCTGCGGAACGCGCCCTACCTGGTCGTGCCCTGTCTCGTCATGGACGGCTCGCACACGTACGGGGACGCGCGGCGGGACGGGGCCGAGCGGGAGATGTTCGTGGTCGCCGCCGGGGCCGGGGTGCAGAACTTCCTGGTGGCACTGGCCGGGGAGCGGCTGGGCTCCGCGTGGGTGTCGTCGACGTTGTTCTGCCGGGATGTCGTACGGGACGTGCTGGGGCTGCCGGAGGAGTGGGATCCGATGGGGGCCGTGGCGGTGGGCCACGCGGCCGAGGCGCCGAGGCCGCGGCCCGAGCGGGATGCGGGGGCCTTCATCGAGGTGCGGTGAGCGTGGTGGACTGAAGCGAGGGCACCTGCTCCTTCCCGCTCCAGTTCTCTCTTTCTCTCTTCCGCAGCCTCTACTTCACCTCTCTTCAGCAGCCTCTACTTCCCTCAGTTCGTTCAGCGACCCCCAGGACCTCACCGTGGCAGGACGTTTCGCACCGCGGCCCACTCTCCCCCACAGCCTTAAGGGCGTGGGAGGGACCCCCATGCCCGTGCGCGGTGGGCATGTCGCCGTGCCCGGACCCAGGGGCAGCGGTACGGCGCGGCCCGCTCCCGAGGCGGGGCGGACACGGACGTGGGTGCCCGGTGGGCCCCTCGATCTGGGGCTGGTGCTCGGGCCACTGCGGCGCGGGCCCGCCGATCCGACGTTCCGTGCGGCCCCGGACGGGTCCGTGTGGCGGGCCACGCGTACACCGGCCGGGCCCGGGACGCTGCGGGTCGCGTTGCGGGGCGGGGCGGCCCAGGCCGAGGCGTGGGGGCCGGGCCGTGACTGGCTGTTGGACCAACTGCCCTCGCTGCTCGGGGCGTTCGACGAGCCGGAGGCCTTCGAGCCGCGGCATCGGCTGGTCGCGCTGACGCGGCACCGGCGGCCGGGGCTGCGGCTGACACGGACCGGGCTGGTGATGGAGTCGCTGATTCCGTCGATCCTGGAGCAGAAGGTCACCACGGATGAGGCGTACCGGGCGTGGCGGTTGCTCGTACGGAAGTACGGGGAGCCGGCGCCTGGGCCCGTGCCGGGGCCGATGCATGTGATGCCGGCGGCGCGGACGTGGGCGCTGGTTCCGTCGTGGGAGTGGCATCGGGCCGGGGTCGACAACAAGCGGGCGTCGGCGATTCTGCGGGCCGTCCGGGTTGCCGCTCGGCTGGAGGAGGGCGCCGGGATGGCGCCGGAGGAGGCGCGGCGGCGGCTGGAGGTCGTGCCGGGGGTCGGGCCGTGGACCTCGGCGGAGACCGTGCAGCGGAGTCATGGGGCGGCGGACGCGGTGACCGTGGGAGATCTGCATCTGCCGGGGATCGTGGGGTACGCGCTGGCGGGCGACCGGGACGCGGATGACGCGGTGATGTTGTCGCTGCTGGAGCCGTATGCCGGGCAGCGGCATCGGGCGGCTCGGCTGATCCTGTTGTCGGGGCGCACGCCGCCTCGTCGTGTGCCGCGGATGCCTCGGGGGGACATCGGGCGGTTGTAGGGCTGT
>NZ_VMNX01000038.1 GCF_009377235.1 Streptomyces acidicola | reverse complement strand
CCCCCCGCGAGGACACCCCCCTCGTCACCGCCCTGGCCGAATACCCCCACGCCCTCGCCCACGCCGCCGCGCACCGGGCCCCCGACCGGCTGGCCCGGCAGCTCGTCGCCGTCGCCGACGCCCTGCTCGCCTTCCAGCACACGGTGCTCCCACGCGGTGAGGAGAAACCCTCGGCCGCCCACCGTGCCCGGCTGGCCCTCGCCGAAGCCGCCGGGACGGTGCTGGCCGGCGGCCTGTCCCTGCTCGGCATCGACGCACCCGACCACCTCTGAGCCCACAGAGAACCCCACAGAGAACTCAGTGAGCCAAGAGAGCCAAGAGGGCTCAGAGAGCCCAGAGAGTCCAAGAGAGCCCGACACGTCATGAGCCGTTCCGCACACCCCGCAGGGCCCCGTCACGCCGACGTCCTCCCCGATGGCCATTACTCCGCCCCGCCCTCCGACCTCAACACCCTCGACCCCAAGGTGTGGGCACAGACCGTGACCCGTGCCCCCGAAGGCGTCGTCAGCGTCGGCGGGGTCGATGTGAAGACGCTGGCCGAGGAGTTCGGCACGCCCGCCTACTTCGTCGACGAGGCCGACTTCCGGGCCCGGGCGCGGGCCTGGCGCACCGCCTTCGGGCACGACGCCGATGTCTTCTACGCCGGCAAGGCCTTCCTCTCCCGCGCCGTCGTGCGCTGGTTGCACGAAGAGGGGCTCAACCTCGACGTGTGTTCCGGGGGCGAGCTCACCACCGCGCTCTCCGCCGGCATGCCCGCCGAGCGCATCGCCTTCCACGGCAACAACAAGTCCACCGCAGAGATCCGCACCGCCATCGAGGCCGGTGTCGGGCGGATCGTGCTCGACTCCTTCCAGGAGATCGTGCGAGTCGCGCATGTGGCCCAGGAGCTGGGGACGCGGCAGCGGGTGCAGATCCGCGTCACGGTCGGAGTGGAGGCGCACACGCACGAGTTCATCGCCACCGCCCACGAGGACCAGAAGTTCGGCATTCCGCTCGCCGGGGGGCAGGCCGCCGAGGCCGTACGGCGTGCCCTGCAGCTCGACGGGCTCGAACTCATTGGCATCCACAGCCACATCGGGTCGCAGATCTTCGACACCTCGGGCTTCGAAGTGGCCGCTCACCGCGTGGTCGGGCTGCTGAAGCAGGTCCGGGACGAGCACGGCGTCGAGCTTCCCGAGATCGACCTCGGCGGTGGGCTCGGCATCGCGTACACCAGTGACGACGATCCGCGTGAGCCGCACGAGATCGCCAAGGCGCTCACCGAGATCGTCGGCCGCGAGTGCGAGCGGGCCCAGTTGCGCACTCCGCGTATCTCCGTCGAGCCGGGGCGCGCCATCGTCGGGCCGACCGCCTTCACGCTCTACGAGGTCGGCACCATCAAGCCGCTCGACGGGCTCCGTACGTATGTCTCCGTCGACGGCGGTATGTCCGACAACATCCGGACCGCGCTCTACGACGCCGAGTACAGCGTCGCCCTGGTCTCCCGCACGAGTGACGCCGAGCCCATGCTCGTCCGCGTGGTCGGCAAGCACTGCGAGAGCGGGGACATCGTGGTGAAGGACGCGTTCCTGCCCGCCGACCTGGCACCGGGTGACCTCATCGCCGTGCCCGCGACCGGTGCGTACTGCCGTTCCATGGCCAGCAACTACAACCACGCGCTCCGCCCGCCCGTCGTCGCCGTCAACGAGGGCGAGGCCCGGGTGATCGTCCGCCGCGAGACGGAGGAGGACCTCCTGCGCCTCGATGTCGGCTGAATGACCGGCGCTGAGCGACCGGCACGGAACGACCGCACAGAACGACCGCACAGAACGACCGGCACAGAACGATCGACGCTGAGCGACCGGCGCCGTGACCCGGGGTGGAAGATCTCCTGTCTTCCCCCACCAAGAAAATGAAATCAATGTCTCACGATCCGGACGGGAGGCAGAAACTCCCGTCCGGTGCGTGAGACTGGTTCCACCGTATTCGGTATGTGAGGAAACGAGGTCGGATGATGCGTACGCGTCCGCTGAAGGTGGCGCTGCTGGGCTGTGGGGTTGTCGGCTCAGAGGTGGCGCGCATCATGACGACGCACGCCGACGACCTCGCCGCCAGGATCGGTGCCCCGGTGGAGCTCGCCGGGGTTGCGGTACGGCGGCCCTCCAAGGTGCGTGAGGGCATTCCCGCCGAGCTCGTCACCACCGACGCCACCGCGCTCGTCAAACGCGGGGACATCGACGTCGTCGTCGAGGTGATCGGCGGCATCGAGCCCGCGCGCTCCCTCATCACCACCGCCTTCGAGTACGGCGCCTCCGTCGTGTCCGCCAACAAGGCGCTGCTCGCCCAGGACGGTGCCGCGCTGCACGCCGCCGCCGAGGACCACGACGCGGACCTCTACTACGAGGCCGCCGTCGCCGGTGCCATCCCGCTGATCCGCCCGCTGCGCGAGTCGCTCGCCGGTGACAAGGTCAACCGGGTGCTGGGGATCGTCAACGGCACCACCAACTTCATCCTCGACAAGATGGACAGCACGGGGGCCGGATACCAGGAGGCCCTCGACGAGGCCACCGCGCTCGGGTACGCCGAGGCCGACCCCACCGCCGACGTCGAGGGGTTCGACGCCGCCGCCAAGGCCGCCATCCTGGCCGGGATCGCCTTCCACACGCGCGTACGGCTCGACGACGTCTACCGCGAGGGCATGACCGAGGTCACCGCCGCCGACTTCGCCTCCGCCAAGGAGATGGGCTGCACCATCAAGCTGCTCGCCATCTGTGAGCGGGCCGAGGACGGTGCTTCCGTGACCGCCCGTGTGCACCCCGCGATGATTCCGCTCACCCACCCGCTCGCCTCCGTGCGCGGCGCGTACAACGCCGTGTTCGTCGAGTCGGACGCCTCCGGGCAGCTGATGTTCTACGGGCCGGGCGCGGGCGGCGCCCCCACCGCGTCCGCCGTCCTCGGTGACCTGGTCGCCGTGTGCCGCAACCGGCTGAACGGTGCCACCGGACCCGGTGAGTCGGCGTACGCCGCCCTGCCGGTGTCGGGCATGGGTGACGTCGTCACGCGGTACCACATCAGCCTCGACGTCGCCGACAAACCGGGTGTTCTCGCCCAGGTCGCCACCGTTTTCGCTGAGCACGGTGTCTCTATCGATACGGTGCGCCAGCAGGGAAAGGACGGCGAGGCCTCCCTCGTCGTCGTCACCCATCGCGCGTCCGACGCCGCCCTGAGCGGGACCGTCGAGGCGCTGCGCAAGCTCGACACCGTGCGGGGTGTCGCCAGCATCATGCGGGTTGAAGGAGAGTAACCAGCAATGACCCACCAGTGGCGCGGAATCATCGAGGAGTACCGGGACAGGCTGCCGGTCTCGGACACCACGCAGGTCGTGACGCTCCGCGAGGGCGGCACGCCCCTCGTGCCCGCACAGGTGCTCTCCGAGCGCACGGGCTGTGACGTTCATCTCAAGGTGGAGGGCGCGAACCCGACCGGTTCCTTCAAGGACCGCGGGATGACGATGGCCATCACCCGGGCCAAGGAGGAGGGTGCGAAGGCCGTCATCTGCGCGTCGACCGGCAACACCTCCGCCTCCGCCGCCGCGTATGCCGTACGGGCCCGGATGGTGTCCGCCGTGCTCGTGCCGCAGGGCAAGATCGCGCTCGGCAAGATGGGCCAGGCCCTCGTGCACGGCGCGAAGATCCTCCAGGTCGACGGCAACTTCGACGACTGCCTCACCCTCGCGCGTGAACTGTCCGACAACTACCCGGTGGCACTGGTCAATTCGGTCAACCCGGTGCGTATCGAGGGCCAGAAGACGGCAGCGTTCGAGATCGTGGACATGCTCGGCGACGCCCCCGACATCCATGTGCTGCCGGTGGGCAACGCGGGCAACATCACGGCCTACTGGAAGGGCTACAAGGAGTACGCGGCCGACGGGATCGCCGGGCGGACCCCGCGCATGTGGGGCTTCCAGGCCTCCGGCTCCGCCCCGATCGTGCGCGGCGAGGTCGTCAAGGACCCGTCGACCATCGCCACCGCGATCCGCATCGGCAACCCCGCCTCCTGGCAGTACGCGCTGGCGGCGAGGGACGAGTCGGGCGGCTTCATCGACGAGGTGACGGACCGTGAGATCCTGCGCGCCTACCGGCTGTTGGCCGCACAGGAGGGCGTCTTCGTCGAGCCCGCGTCCGCCGCGTCGGTGGCCGGTCTGCTGAAGGCCGCCGAGCAGGGCAAGGTCGACCCCGGCCAGACCATCGTGTGCACGGTCACCGGGAACGGCCTCAAGGACCCCGACTGGGCCGTGGCCGGCGCCCCCCAGCCGGTCACGGTCCCCGTGGACGCGGCGACGGCGGCCGAGCGCCTCGGTCTCGCGTAGGACGCCGGGCCCCGGGAGGGCGTCGGCCCTGCGTGAGACCGCGCATGGTGCCCATGCGCGCCGCGCAGGACCGCGCAGGACACCGCGCTCCGGCATATGGAGGGCACTCCCGGGGGATAACCCCGCATGGCACCCGACAAGGGGGGCACAGGGGGCTTACGACACGCATCGTGCGCCTCCCGTGCGCCCTATGTCGCCACAGAACCTTCCTTCGATAGGCTGTACTGAACCCGCCCGCCGCATATGCCGCGGTGCCGCGTCGTCGACAGTGATCCCCGGGTCCCGTCGACAGCGGCCTCACGGGTCTTCCGTACGCATCGAATGTCTTCGACCTTCGACAAACTCGCAGCTCAAGCTCAAGGAGAGTCATCGAGCGATGGCCGGTCCAGCGTTCCGCGCCGCCGCCGTCCGGGTGCGCGTCCCCGCCACCAGCGCCAACCTCGGCCCGGGCTTCGACGCCCTCGGCCTGTCGCTGGGCCTCTACGACGACGTGGTCGTCCGGGTGGCCGACTCCGGCCTGCACATCGACATCGCGGGTGAGGGCAGCGAGACCCTCCCGCGTGACGAGGGTCACCTCCTCGTCCGCTCCCTGCGTACCGCCTTCGACCTGCTCGGCGGACAGCCCCGCGGCCTCGAAATCGTCTGCGCCAACCGCATTCCGCATGGACGCGGCCTCGGTTCCTCCTCGGCGGCCATCTGCGCCGGCATCGTCGCCGCGCGCGCCGTGACGATAGGCGGCGACTCCCGCCTCGACGACACCGCGCTGCTCGAACTGGCCACCGAGATCGAGGGGCACCCGGACAACGTCGCGGCCTGCCTGCTGGGCGGCTTCACGCTCTCCTGGATGGAGGGCGGCGCCGCGCGGGCCATCAGGATGGAGCCCGCCGATTCCATCGTTCCGGTGGTTTTCGTACCGGGTAAGCCGGTACTGACGGAGACGGCCCGCGGACTGCTCCCGCGCACCGTCCCGCACGTCGACGCCGCCACCAACGCGGGCCGTGCGGCCCTGCTCGTCGAGGCGCTGACCAGGCGCCCCGAGTTGCTGCTGCCCGCCACCGAGGACAGGCTGCACCAGGAGTACCGCGCCCCGGCCATGCCGGACAGCGCCGCACTGGTGGAGCGGCTGCGGGCCGATGGAGTGCCCGCGGTGATCTCCGGCGCCGGACCGACGGTCCTCGCACTGGCCGACGGGGACAGCGCCGACAAGGTGGCCGACCTGGCCGGCGCGGGCTGGGCCGCCAACCGGCTGGAGCTCGACGCCCAGGGAGCGAGCGTGCTTCCGCTTGCCACCTGACACACGGTTGCCGGATTTCGAGAGGGGGAATGTTTGTTGGATCCGGTAGTGTTAACCTCAAGTCTGCACCCGACCCCACCATGGCGAGGTGCTTCGTGTCCCCGTCCGGGACGACTTTTCTTCCGGGAGCTTCCCAAATCGCACCGTGTCTCGTCCGTCACGCAGTATGTCGTACGCAGGCACTGAGCGATCTGCCGAGCACGCTCCGGAATCGGCGTGACCGAGCCTTGTGACACAGACACTCAGTGCCATGGCTCAGGGAAGCTCCGAATCATCAGAGTTCACCTCCGCCGCCTTTGGCGGACCACCGCCCCGGCACGGTCCACACAGCAAGGACCGAAGCCGGACAGCACAACCGGTCGCCGAGCCAGACAGGCCGACGTCCGCTCCAGGGAAGGACCCTTCGTGAGCGACACCACCGATCTGATGGGCGCACGTGTCGAGGAGACCGCTGCCGCGCCCGCCACGGACGCTTCCGCGCCTGCCACCGGTGCCGGCTCGCGGCGGCGCCGCGGTACCGGCCTTGAGGGCATGGTGCTGGCCGAGTTGCAGCAGGTCGCATCCGGCCTCGGCATCAGGGGCACCGCGCGTATGCGCAAGAGCCAGCTGATCGAGGTCATCAAGGAGGCGCAGGCGTCCGGGGGCGCCACGGCGAAGGCCGACGCAGCCACCGAGACCAAGCCGAAGCGCCGCGCCACCTCGAAGGCGCGTACGGGCGACAACGCTTCCGCCGATGCCGAGGCTCCCGCCGACAAGAAGGCCGCGAAGGCCACGAAGGCCGTCACGGAGGCGCCCGCCGAGCAGGCCGTGGCCCAGCAGCAGATCGAGATCCCCGGCCAGCCGCAGCCGGCGAGCGAGGACGCGCCCACCGAGCGCCGCCGCCGTCGCGCCACCGCCGAGGCCGGCAGCCCCGATCCGGGGACCGGCATTGCCGCCGAGGCCAAGAGCGAGCCGAAGGCCGAGACCCCGGCCCAGCCGCAGGGCGAGGCCGGTGACCAGGGCGGCGAGGGCCGTCAGGGCCGCCGTGACCGCCGCGAGCGTGGCCGGGACCGCGACCGCGACCGCCGCGGCAAGGGCGACGACCAGCAGAGCGGCCAGCAGCAGCGCGGCCAGCAGCAGGGCCAGCAGGGCGGCGGCCGTCAGCAGCGCGCCGACGAGGACGGGGACGACTTCGACGGCCGTCGGGGCCGTCGCGGGCGCTACCGCGACCGCCGTGGCCGCCGTGGCCGCGACGACATCGCCGAGCCGCAGGTCGCCGAGGACGACGTCCTGATCCCGGTCGCGGGCATCCTGGACATCCTCGACAACTACGCCTTCATCCGCACCTCGGGCTACCTGCCGGGCCCGAACGACGTGTACGTCTCCCTCGCCCAGGTCCGCAAGAACGGCCTGCGCAAGGGCGACCACGTCACGGGTGCGGTCCGTCAGCCGAAGGACGGCGAGCGCCGCGAGAAGTTCAACGCGCTGGTCCGCCTGGACTCCGTCAACGGAATGGCACCCGAACACGGCCGTGGCCGCCCGGAGTTCACCAAGCTGACGCCCCTTTACCCGCAGGACCGCCTCCGCCTGGAGACGGACCCCGGCGTCCTGACCACCCGCATCATCGACCTCGTCGCGCCCATCGGCAAGGGCCAGCGCGGTCTGATCGTGGCCCCGCCGAAGACCGGCAAGACCATGATCATGCAGGCGATCGCCAACGCCATCACGCACAACAACCCCGAGTGCCACCTGATGGTCGTCCTCGTCGACGAGCGTCCGGAAGAGGTCACCGACATGCAGCGGTCGGTCAAGGGCGAGGTCATCTCCTCGACCTTCGACCGCCCGGCCGAGGACCACACCACGGTCGCCGAGCTCGCCATCGAGCGCGCCAAGCGTCTGGTGGAGCTGGGCCACGACGTCGTCGTCCTGCTCGACTCGATCACCCGTCTGGGCCGTGCGTACAACCTGGCCGCGCCCGCCTCCGGCCGCATCCTGTCCGGTGGTGTCGACTCGACCGCGCTGTACCCGCCGAAGCGCTTCTTCGGTGCGGCGCGGAACATCGAGGACGGCGGCTCGCTCACCATCCTCGCCACCGCCCTGGTGGACACCGGGTCCCGTATGGACGAGGTGATCTTCGAGGAGTTCAAGGGCACGGGTAACGCCGAGCTCAAGCTCGACCGCAAGCTTGCGGACAAGCGCATCTTCCCGGCGGTGGACGTCGACGCGTCCGGTACCCGTAAGGAAGAGATCCTGCTCGGCAACGAGGAGCTCGCCATCGTCTGGAAGCTGCGCCGGGTGCTGCACGCGCTCGACCAGCAGCAGGCGATCGAGCTGCTGCTCGACAAGATGAAGCAGACCAAGTCGAACGCCGAGTTCCTGCTCCAGATCCAGAAGACGACGCCGATGCCGGGCAACGGCGACTGATCGCTTCGCGGACCGAACCACTGGGGGCGCCCTCGTCACGAGGGCGCCCCCAGTGGCGTTGTGCGCGAGACCTTTGCCACAGGGATCTTGATCGGCACCGGTTACGGCCAGTACGACCTGTTCGAGTGAAACCGCAGGTGAACCCGCCCTCACCGGAACGGTCGATCACACACTGTGCCGGTTCGTCCACGCGGTGGTCACAGTGCCATGTGCAACCCTTTCTCCCGGTCTGCCGTCTGACGGTACGGACCAGGCCCGAGCCAGACAGCAGGGGGCAACCGACCCGCAAGAGGACCGAGGAGCACATGTCCGCCGAGAGCACGCCGGAACCCGGCACCCCAGGCACGACCGGCACCACGGGCCCCCGCCGCCGCGGCGAGGGCGGCCGCCGCAGGCCCAGGAGCAAGGGGAGCAAGGCACTCCGGGCCGTCGCCTGGAGCGCCGCGGGCATCGTCGTTCTCGGCGGCACCGGCTTCGGCTACGTGTACTTCAAGCTCAACGGCAACATCAAGAGCGTCGACATCAACCAGGCCCTCGGCACCGACCGGCCTCAGAACGTCGACAACGGCTCGCAGGACATCCTCGTCCTCGGCTCCGACAGCCGCTCGGGCGGCAACGAGAAGCTGGCCGGCGGCATCGACGACGGCAGCGCCCGCTCGGACACGGCGATGATCGTGCACATATACGAGGGCCACAAGAAGGCCGGCGTGGTCTCCATACCGCGTGACACCCTCGTCGAGCGCCCCGAGTGCACCGACACCCGCGGCACGGCGTATCCGGCCGCCGAGAACGTCATGTTCAACTCCGCGTACTCGACCGGCGGCGCGGCCTGCGCGGTGAAGACCGTCGAGTCCATGACCGGCATCCGTATGGACCACTACATCGAGGTCGACTTCGCCGGCTTCCAGAAGCTCATCGACGAGCTCGGCGGTGTCGAGGTCACCACGACCCAGAACATCGAGGACCCCAACAGCCGACTGAACCTGAACGCCGGCACTCACACGCTGAACGGCAAGCAGGCCCTCGGCCTCGTACGCACCCGGCACGGCGTCGGCGACGGCTCCGACCTCGGCCGCATCCAGCTCCAGCAGGCGTTCATCAAGGCCCTGGTCAAGCAGGTCCAGGACATCGGCGTCCTGTCCAGCCCGAAGCGGCTGTACGACCTCGCCGACACCGCCACCCGGACCGTCACCACCGACTCCGAGCTCGGCTCCGTCACGGGCCTGGCGTCCTTCGCGAGCGGCCTCAAGGGCATCAGCGCGTCGCAGATGACCATGGTCACGATGCCGGTCCGGTACGACCCCGCGGACCCCAACCGCGTCCTGACGGCCAAGACCAAGGCCGACCTCGTGTGGAAGGCACTGAAGGCCGACCGGCCGATCCCGAAGTCGGCAACCGAGGGCACGGCCCATGGCGGGGCGAGCGGAGTGGTGGAGTCGTCCTGAGAGCGTGCGCCCCGGCTTGTAGGGCGCGCCCGGGCTTTTCAGGGGCGCGGGGCTGTGTCGATTTGCGGCTCCGCCGCGTGGGCGCGACCAGCCACATACGATCCGCGCACGCCCACGGCGATCACCTGGCCCCCCCCGAGGCGACCCCCGTCCCGGGCGCGCGGGAATACACCACAGCAACCCCCGGTTTGGGCGTATGGACCCAGTCCTGGCAGACTGGACCGTCGGCTCCGGTTCACGCTCCCGCATCCCGCGGCGGCGACCCGGCGCCCTCCCTGAACTAGGAGACACCCTTGAAGCGCGACATCCACCCCGAGTACGTCGAGACGCAGGTCAGCTGCACCTGTGGCGCGTCGTTCACCACCCGTAGCACGATCCCCGCCGGCACCATCCGTGCGGACGTCTGCTCCGAGTGCCACCCGTTCTACACGGGCAAGCAGAAGATCCTCGACACCGGTGGCCGCGTGGCCCGCTTCGAGGCCCGCTTCGGCAAGGCTGCCGCTGCCAAGAAGTAGCGACCTCACAGCGCCGGTCCTTGGTGCCCCTCCGGGGGCTCCGGGACCGGCGTTTTGCGGTAACAGCAGCCCACCTATTCGTCGTACGCACGTCCCCGGGCTCAAGATGGGAGCGGGGGACAGTCCAGGGAGCCGGAGATGTTCGAGGCGGTCGAGGAACTGGTCGGCGAGCACGCCGACCTGGAGAAGAAGCTCGCCGATCCGTCGGTCCACGCGGACCAGGCGACCGCGCGCAAGCTGAACAAGCGTTATGCCGAGCTGAGCCCGATCATCGCCACGTACCGCTTCTGGAAGTCGACCAACGGCGACATCGACACGGCCCGCGAACTCGCCGCCGACGACCCGGACTTCGTCTCCGAGGTCAAGGAGCTGGAGAAGCTGCGCGAGGAGCTGACGGACAAGCTGCGCTTCCTGCTGATCCCGCGCGACCCCAGCGACGACAAGGACGTCATCCTGGAGATCAAGGCGGGCGCGGGCGGCGACGAGTCGGCCCTGTTCGCCGGTGACCTGCTGCGCATGTACCTGCGGTACGCCGAGCGCGCCGGCTGGAAGACCGAGATCATCGACGCCACCGAGTCCGAACTCGGCGGCTACAAGGACGTCCAGGTCGCCGTGAAGACCAAGGGCGGCCAGACCCCCGAGCCCGGACAGGGCGTGTGGGCCCGGCTGAAGTACGAGGGCGGGGTGCACCGTGTGCAGCGGGTGCCCGCGACCGAGTCCCAGGGCCGTATCCACACCTCCGCGGCCGGTGTGCTGGTCACGCCCGAGGCGGAGGAGATCGACGTCGAGATCAACCCGAACGACCTTCGGATCGACGTCTACCGGTCCTCCGGCCCCGGCGGACAGTCCGTCAACACGACCGACTCCGCGGTGCGCATCACGCACCTTCCCACCGGAGTCGTCGCCTCCTGCCAGAACGAGAAGAGCCAGCTGCAGAACAAGGAGCAGGCGATGCGTATCCTGCGCTCCAGGCTGCTCGCGGCGGCGCAGGAGGAAGCGGAGAAGGAAGCCGCCGACGCCCGCCGCAGCCAGGTCCGTACCGTCGACCGCTCCGAGAAGATCCGCACGTACAACTTCCCGGAGAACCGCATCTCGGACCACCGCGTCGGCTTCAAGGCGTACAACCTGGACCAGGTCCTGGACGGCGACCTCGACGCGGTGATCCAGGCGTGCGTGGACGCGGACTCGGCCGCGAAGCTGGCAGCGGCGTAAGGACCCCTTAAGGCACGTACGAGTACCAGACGGAGGACTTGCGTGAACCTGCTGCTCGCAGAGGTGGCCCAGGCCACCCAGCGGCTGGCCGACGCCGGCGTGCCCTCGCCGCGCACCGACGCGGAGGAACTCGCCGCGTTCGTACACGGCGTGAAGCGGGGCGCGTTGCACTCCGTGAAGGACTCGGACTTCGACGCCCGGTACTGGGAGGTCATCGCGCGCCGTGAGCAGCGGGAGCCCTTGCAGCACATCACCGGGCGGGCCTTCTTCCGGTACCTGGAACTCCAGGTCGGGCCAGGTGTGTTCGTGCCTCGCCCCGAGACGGAGTCCGTGGTCGGCTGGGCGATAGACGCCGTACGGGCCATGGATGTCGTCGAGCCGTGCATCGTCGACCTGTGCACCGGCTCCGGCGCCATCGCGCTGGCGCTGGCGCAGGAGGTGCCGCGTTCCCGGGTGCACGCCGTGGAGCTGTCCGAGGACGCCCTGGTGTGGACCCGCAAGAACATGACCGGATCAAGGGTCGACCTGCGTCAGGGCAACGCCCTGGACGCCTTCCGCGACCTCGACGGCCAGGTCGATCTGGTCATCTCCAATCCTCCGTACATCCCGCTGACGGAATGGGAGTACGTCGCTCCGGAGGCGCGGGACTACGATCCCCAGCTCGCCCTGTTCTCCGGTGAGGACGGCCTGGATCTGATCCGGGGCATCGAGCGCACCGCACACCGCCTGCTGCGGCCCGGCGGTGTCGTCGTGATCGAGCACGCGGACACCCAGGGCGGCCAGGTGCCGTGGATCTTCACCGAGGAGCGGGGCTGGGCCGACGCGGCCGACCACCCCGACCTCAACAACCGGCCGCGTTTCGCGACCGCACGCAAGGCGATGCCGTGAGCACGCCACCGACTTCAGTCCAGCAGTATGTGTACGAGGAGGCTCGCTAGATGGCACGGCGATACGACACCAACGATGCGACCGACCGCGCGACGGGTCTGCGCGAGGCCGCCTCCGCAGTCCGCCGTGGCGAGCTGGTGGTCCTCCCCACCGACACCGTGTACGGCGTGGGCGCCGACGCGTTCTCCTCGGAGGCCGTGGCCGATCTGCTGGAGGCCAAGGGGCGCGGCCGCAACATGCCCACCCCCGTCCTCATCGGCTCCCCGAACACGCTGCACGGTCTCGTCACGGACTTCTCCGAGATGGCCTGGGAGCTCGTCGACGCCTTCTGGCCGGGTGCGCTCACGCTGGTCGCCAAGCACCAGCCGTCGCTCCAGTGGGACCTCGGGGACACCCGTGGCACGGTCGCCGTACGCATGCCGCTGCACCCGGTCGCGATCGAGCTGCTGACGGAGGTCGGCCCGATGGCGGTGTCCTCGGCGAACCTGACCGGGCATCCCGCGCCGGAGGACTGTGACGCCGCGCAGGAGATGCTCGGCGACTCCATCTCCGTCTACCTCGACGGCGGCCCGACCCCGGGCAACGTGCCGTCCTCGATCGTCGACGTCACGGGCAAGGTGCCGGTGCTGCTGCGTGCGGGCGCGCTGTCGGCGGACGAACTGCGCAAGGTCGTACCCGACCTTGAGGTGGCGAATTGACGGCGGCCCCTGACGCGGGGCGTGGCATATGGAACGGGGAACGTGCGGCGGAGATCACGACGACATTCGTCGGGCTTCCGCGTGACCGATTCCGCATCCTCCACGTCAGCACCGGCAACGTGTGCCGCTCGCCCATCACCGAGCGGCTGACCCGCCATTACGTGAGCCAGCGGCTCGGCGTCCTGGGCGGCGCGCTGATCGTCGAGAGCGCCGGCACCTGGGGCCACGAGGGCGCGCCCATGGAGGCCAACGCCGAGGCGGTCCTCGCGGACTTCGGCGCGGACGCCACCGGCTTCGTGGGCCGCGAACTCCTGGACGAGCACGTCATCCGCGCCGACCTGGTCCTCACCGCGACCCGGGACCACCGCGCCCAGGTCATCTCCATGGGCCACTCGGCGGGCCTGCGCACCTTCACGCTGAAGGAGTTCACCCGCCTCGTCCGCGCGATAGACCCCGCCACGCTGCCCCCGCTGGAGGATGGCCTGGTCGCGCGTGCGCGGGCCCTGGTGCGGGCCAGTGCGGCCCTACGCGGGTGGCTGCTCGCGCCGACGGCGGAGGCGGACGAGGTGTACGACCCGTACGGGGCGCCGCTGCCGTTCTTCCAGTCGGTGGGGGACGAGATACACCAGGCGCTCGATCCGGTGGTGACGGCGCTGACGGGGGTCCCCGCGCGGGCCTGAGGCCGCCGGCCGCGGGTGTACCGGGTTGGACGTGGCACCGGGCGCCCCAGGGTTCACAGCTCTACATTGGTTCTCAGCGGCCCCGTCGAAGGCCGGTGCCGTACCCAGTGGAGCGCTGACGCCCGGAGTCCACCATGTCGGTCACACCCACCCTCGAAGCGGACGTCCTGCGCCGGCAGGACCCGGAACTCGCCGAGATCCTGCTCGGCGAACTGACCCGGCAGTCGACGACGCTGCAACTCATCGCCGCCGAGAACTTCACCTCGCCGGCCGTGCTCGCGGCCCTCGGGTCGCCGCTCGCCAACAAGTACGCGGAGGGCTATCCCGGGGCGCGCTATCACGGCGGGTGCGAGATCGTCGACGTGGCCGAGCGGATCGCCGTCGAGCGCGCGAAGGCGCTCTTCGGTGCCGAGCACGCCAATGTGCAGTCGCACTCGGGGTCGTCGGCCGTCCTCGCCGCGTACGCGGCGCTGCTGCGGCCCGGGGACACCGTTCTCGCCATGGGGCTGCCCTTCGGGGGGCATCTGACGCACGGGTCCCCTGCCAACTTCTCCGGGCGCTGGTTCGACTTCGTCGGGTACGGCGTCGAGGCCGAGTCGGGGCTCATCGACCACGACCAGGTGCGCACCCTGGCCCGTACCCACCGCCCCAAGGCCATCGTGTGCGGGTCCATCTCCTATCCGCGCCACATGGACTACGCCTTCTTCCGCGAGGTCGCCGACGAGACCGGCGCGTATCTCATCGCCGACGCCGCCCATCCCATGGGGCTCGTCGCCGGGGGAGCGGCCCCCTCCCCGGTGCCGTACGCCGACATCGTCTGCGCCACCACGCACAAGGTGCTGCGCGGCCCGCGCGGCGGCATGATCCTTTGCGGCAGCGATCTCGCGGAGCGCGTGGACCGGGCGGTCTTCCCGTTCACGCAGGGCGGCGCTCAGATGCACACCATCGCAGCCAAGGCCGTCGCGTTCGGTGAGGCTGCGACACCGGGTTTCTCGGCGTACGCCCATCAGGTCGTCGCCAACGCCAGGGTGCTCGCCCAGGGGCTGGCCGACGCGGGGCTCGTCGTCACCACCGGCGGCACCGACACCCACATGGTGATCGCCGATCCCGCGCCGCTCGGCGTCGACGGGCGCACCGCACGAGGGCGGCTGGCCGCGGCCGGTATGGTCCTCGACACATGTGCCCTGCCCCACGGCGACGCCCGTGGTCTGCGGCTCGGCACGGCGGCGCTGACCACACAGGGCATGGGCGAGGCGGAGATGGCCCGGATCGCCGTTCTGTTCGCGGCGGTGCTGCGCGAGGACCGCGAGGACACCGCCGGCAGGCGGGCGCGTGAAGAAGTGCGGGAGCTGACCGGGAGATTTCCGCCGTACCCGGAGTGAGAATGCGCACGACAGGGGTCGGTATGTCCTGAAAGGTCCCCCTCGTATACCGGCCGAGGTGGGGTAGGCGCACCACCGTGGACAGCCACACGTGCAACCATCGTCGCTACCCGGAAGTCCCCAACCATATGCGTGCGTCGCTAGGGTGTGGGGCTGACATGGCCAGCGAGACCTGTGGGGAAGCCTGTGCGTGAATACCTGCTGACACTCTGCATCACGGCCGCGGTGACGTACCTGCTGACAGGGCCGGTGCGGAAGTTCGCGATCGTGGCGGGTGCCATGCCGGAGATCCGTGCGCGCGACGTCCACCGAGAACCCACGCCCCGGCTCGGCGGTATCGCCATGTTCTTCGGGCTGTGCGCGGGCCTGCTGGTCGCCGACCACCTGACCAACCTCAGCGAGGTCTTCGAGAACTCGAACGAACCGCGCGCCCTGCTCTCCGGTGCCGCGCTGATCTGGCTCATCGGTGTCCTGGACGACAAGTTCGAGATCGACGCGCTGATCAAGCTGGGCGGCCAGATGATCGCCGCGGGCGTCATGGTCATGCAGGGTCTGACGATCCTGTGGCTGCCCATCCCCGGCGTCGGCAACGTCGCACTGACCCAGTGGCAGAGCACTCTGCTCACGGTCGCCCTCGTCGTCATCACCATCAACGCCGTGAACTTCGTGGACGGCCTCGACGGGCTCGCCGCGGGCATGGTGTGCATCGCGTCCGCGGCGTTCTTCATGTACGCGTACCGCATCTGGTACAGCTACGGCATCGAGGCCGCCGCCCCGGCCACCCTCTTCGCGGCCATCCTCATGGGCATGTGTCTGGGCTTCCTCCCGCACAACATGCATCCCGCGCGGATCTTCATGGGCGACTCCGGTTCCATGCTCATCGGGCTCGTCCTGGCCGCGGGCGCCATCTCCGTCACGGGGCAGATCGACCCCGACGCCATGAACCTGTTCTCGGGTTCGGAGCGCGAGACGGTCCACCAGACGGTCCCCGTCTACATCCCGCTGCTGCTGCCCCTGACGATCATCGCGATCCCCGCCGCCGACCTGGTGCTGGCGATCGTGCGGCGCACCTGGCGCGGCCAGTCCCCGTTCGCCGCCGACCGCGGCCACCTGCACCACCGCCTCCTGGAGATCGGCCACTCGCACAGCCGGGCCGTGCTGATCATGTACTTCTGGTCCGCGCTGATCGCCTTCGGTGCGCTGGCGTACTCGGTGAACTCGGCCTCGATGTGGATCGTCCTCGGCGTGGTCGCGCTGAGCTTCGTCGGGCTGGTGCTGCTCCTGCTGCCCCGCTTCACGCCGCGCGCCCCGCGCTGGGCCGAGGCCTTCGTGCCTCCGCGGTACCGCCGCCGGCGCCCTGAGGAGGCCGTGGCCGTGGCACCGGCCGCGTCGAGTGCCGCGTACGGCGCGGCCGCGGACTCCGCGGAGTCGGCCGACCAGCGCACTCCGGTGGCCGTGGGCGTCTCCGGCGTCAACGGTGCCACCGCCCTCGGCGCTCGTTCGCGTCTGCTGGACCGAGGTAAGGCCCAAACCTCGCGCTGACGCGAAGGTAAGAATCTGACTAACTCTTGACTCGACGTCCGGGGCGCAAAGCGCCCTAATACCAGACAAGAGGGCGCGGTTTTTGCACAGACGCGCAGCTTCACTCTCACGTGTGACAGCTGGCACACCCGCCAGGTAAAGACCTCATCAAATAGTTTGTGATACGGTTCACGAGAACCGGGGACAGAGCCGCGGGACCGCAGTGCGACGGTCCCAGGCGGGGGATTCTCCCTCTCACCCCGGGACTACGCTCGTCCATGACGACACCTGCCCCCCTTTACTGAGCGGAGTTGCCGCCATGCCGTCCAATGACGTCCGGATCCTGCTGCAGGCCGCCGTACCCACGGCTGCCGCGGGCGCGATCGCTGCCGTCGTCAGCGGTGTGGTCGTCGGCGGCAAGGGTGCGATCGGGTCCGTCGTGGCGGCGGTGCTCACGATGCTCTTCATGGGAATCGGGCTCTACGTTCTGCAGCGCACTGCCAAATCGCTTCCGCAGCTGTTCCAGATGATGGGTCTGATGCTCTACGCGGCCCAGATCCTGCTGCTGTTCATTTTCCTGTCGGTGTTCAAGAACACCACGCTGTTCCACCCCAGGGCCTTCGCGTTCACGCTCATCGGCACCACCCTCGTGTGGATCGCCGCCCAGACGCGGGCTCATATGAAGGCCAAGATCCTCTACGTCGAACCCGATTCCTCCGCGGGCAGCAAGCCCGAAAAATCGGGGCACTCGTCGTGAGAGGTAGGGCCGGTATAAGTGTGTGTGCGAAGTCCTGCTATCGTCCGGTGCCAACTGCGGCATCGCGGGCGCGGGCATCTGAGCTGACGCCTGCTCAATCGCGAGGCTTGATGCCCTCCAGCCGCCCCCACATCCGTAACACCAGTCCGGTGCCGATCCGCGGCTGCGCGCCGCGCCGACACAACGAGGTTGCCGTACCCATGCGTCACGTCGAAGGAGTCCGCGGTGAGTGCTGACCAGACCCAGCTCGCCTTTGACTGGAGCTGTCGGGTCATGTCCGACAACGGCTGCGGCTTCCCGGCTCCGGGCCTGCACTCGTTCCTCTTCAAGCCGATCGCCACGGTCGGCGGCTTCGAATTCAACAAGGTGATGCTGCTCGCGCTCATCACCACCCTCTTGGTCGTCACCTTCTTCACGCTCGCCTTCGGCAAGGCGAAGGTGGTGCCGGGCAAGCTCCAGATGATCGGCGAGGCCGGCTACGACTTCGTACGCCGCGGCATCGTCTACGAGACCCTCGGCAAGAAGGAGGGCGAGAAGTTCGTCCCTCTGATGGTCTCGCTGTTCTTCTTCATCTGGATCATGAACATCTGGTCCGTGATCCCGCTGGCCCAGTTCCCGGTGTCCTCGATCATCGCGTACCCGTTTGTGCTGGCCGGCATCGTGTATGTGGTGTGGGTCTCGGTGACCTTCAAGCGGCACGGTTTCGTCGGCTTCTTCAAGAACGTCACCGGCTACGACAAGGAACTCGGCGGGGTTCTCCCGCTCGTGATGTTCATCGAGTTCTTCTCGAACCTGCTGGTCCGCCCCTTCACGCACGCGGTCCGGCTCTTCGCGAACATGTTCGCCGGTCACCTGATGCTGGTGATGTTCACGGTCGCCTCCTGGTACCTGCTGAACAGCTGGCTGATCCCGGCCGCCGGTGTCTCCTTCATCATGACCATGGTCATGATCGTCTTCGAGCTTTTCGTGCAGGCCGTCCAGGCGTACGTCTTCGTGCTCCTCGCCTGCTCGTACATTCAGGGCGCTCTCGCCGAGCACCACTGAGCACCCCACCCACCCCTGATCGTCCGGTGGCCAACTCCCACCGGTCCGTAAAGAGAAGGAAGATTCAGCATGGCTGCCACTGAGACCCTCGCCGCCGTCTCCGGCTCGCTCGGCTCCATCGGCTACGGCCTCGCCGCCATCGGCCCCGGCGTCGGCGTCGGCATCATCTTCGGCAACGGCACCCAGGCCCTGGCCCGCCAGCCCGAGGCCGCCGGTCTGATCCGCGCCAACCAGATCCTGGGCTTCGCCTTCTGTGAGGCGCTCGCCCTCATCGGCATCGTCATGCCGTTCGTCTACGGACAGTGATGAGCGAACCTTTCAACGGAAGGCACTGATGTGATCGCCAACCTGGTACAGCTGGCGGCCGAGGAGAAGCAGAACCCGCTTGTCCCGCCCGGCCCTGAGCTGCTCGTGGGCACCATCGCCTTCGCCATCGTGTTCTTCTTCTTCTGGAAGAAGCTGCTCCCGAACATCAACAAGGTTCTGGAAGAGCGCCGCGCGGCGATCGAGGGCGGTATCGAAGAGGCCGACGCCATGAAGGTCGAGGCCCAGAGCGTGCTTGAGCAGTACAAGGCTCAGCTCGCCGAGGCCCGGCACGAGGCCGCGCGTCTGCGCCAGGAGGCGCAGGAGCAGGGCGCCGAGCTCATCGCCGAGATGCGCGCGGAAGGCCAGCGGCAGCGTGAGGAGATCATCGCCGCCGGCCACTCCCAGATCGAGGCCGACCGCAAGGCCGCCGCGTCCGCGCTGCGCCAGGACGTCGGCAAGCTCGCCACCGAACTGGCCGGCAAGCTCGTCGGCGAGTCCCTTGAGGACCACGCCCGGCAGAGCCGTGTGATCGACCGCTTCCTCGACGGGCTGGACGACGCCGCTTCGAAGGCCGAGGCCGCGCGATGAACGGAGCGAGCCGCGAGGCACTGGCAGCCGCACGTGAGCGTCTCGACGCGCTGACGGACTCCACGTCCGTGGACGCGGCGCAGCTCGCCGACGAGCTGGCCGCCGTCACCGCGCTGCTCGACCGCGAGGTCAGCTTGCGTCGGGTCCTCACCGACCCGGCGCAGGCCGCTGACGCCAAGGCCGACCTGTCCGGACGCATCTTCAGCGGTCAGGTCAGCGGCGCCACGTCCGACCTGGTGGCCGGCACCGTGCGCTCCCGCTGGTCGCAGTCGCGTGACCTGGTGGACGCGCTGGAGGAGCTGGCCGACACGGCCGACCTCACCGCGGCCCAGAAGGCGGGCGCGCTCGACGACGTCGAGGACGAGCTGTTCCGGTTCGGCCGGATCGTCTCTTCGAGCACCGAGCTGCGGGCCGCCCTGACCAACCGGTCCGCGAACGCCCAGGCCAAGAGCGAGCTGCTGCGCAGCCTGCTCGGTGGTCGCGCCAACGTGGCGACCGAGCGTCTGGTGACGCGCCTGGTGACCGCTCCGCGTGGACGTAGCCTGGAGGCGGGACTCGAATCCCTGTCCAAGCTCGCCGCCGAGCGCCGGGACCGACTGGTGGCCACCGTCACCTCCGCGGTTCCGCTGAGCGACCCGCAGAAGCAGCGCCTGGGCGCCGCCCTCGCGAAGCTCTACGGCCGCCAGATGCACCTCAACATCGACGTGGACCCCGAGGTCCTCGGCGGAATCCGGGTGCAGGTCGGCGACGAGGTCATCAACGGCTCCATCGCGGACCGGCTGGATGACGCCGGCCGTCGCATGGCGAGCTAGCGGCAACGCGGCAACTCAAGAGCAGTACGTACTTATTACGGCCCTGGTTGGGCCGTGCAGAAGAATCCTGGGGGTCGCCCCCAGACCCCCAAAGTGAAACTTCGGGCCCAACAAGGAGAGCAGGGAACCCAGATGGCGGAGCTCACGATCCGGCCGGAGGAGATCCGGGACGCGCTGGAGAACTTCGTCCAGTCGTACAAGCCGGACGCGGCCTCGCGCGAGGAGGTCGGTACGGTCACCCTTGCCGGCGACGGCATCGCGAAGGTCGAGGGTCTCCCCTCGGCCATGGCCAACGAACTGCTGAAGTTCGAGGACGGCACCCTCGGCCTCGCGCTGAACCTGGAAGAGCGCGAGATCGGCGCCATCGTCCTCGGTGAGTTCAGCGGCATCGAGGAGGGGCAGCCGGTCTCCCGTACCGGCGAGGTGCTGTCCGTCCCGGTCGGCGACGGCTACCTCGGCCGCGTGGTCGACCCCCTCGGCAACGCGATCGACGGCCTCGGCGAGATCGAGACCACCGGCCGCCGCGCCCTGGAGCTGCAGGCCCCCACGGTCATGCAGCGCAAGTCGGTGCACGAGCCGATGGAGACCGGCTACAAGGCCGTCGACGCGATGACCCCGATCGGCCGTGGTCAGCGCCAGCTGATCATCGGTGACCGCCAGACCGGCAAGACCGCCCTGGCCGTCGACACGATCATCAACCAGCGCGACAACTGGCGCTCGGGCGACGTGAACAAGCAGGTCCGCTGCATCTACGTCGCCGTCGGCCAGAAGGGCTCGACCATCGCGTCGGTCCGCCGCGCGCTGGAGGAGAACGGCGCGCTGGAGTACACGACCATCGTCGCCGCCCCGGCGTCCGACCCGGCCGGCTTCAAGTACCTCGCGCCGTACACCGGTTCGGCCATCGGCCAGCAGTGGATGTACGAGGGCAAGCACGTCCTCATCATCTTCGACGACCTCTCGAAGCAGGCCGACGCCTACCGCGCCGTGTCCCTGCTGCTGCGCCGCCCGCCGGGCCGTGAGGCCTACCCCGGTGACGTCTTCTACCTGCACTCCCGGCTGCTGGAGCGCTGCGCGAAGCTCTCCGACGACATGGGCAAGGGCTCGATGACGGGTCTGCCGATCGTCGAGACCAAGGCCAACGACGTCTCGGCGTTCATCCCGACCAACGTCATCTCCATCACCGACGGCCAGTGCTTCCTGGAGTCGGACCTCTTCAACGCCGGTCAGCGTCCCGCGCTGAACGTCGGTATCTCCGTCTCCCGAGTCGGTGGTTCCGCCCAGCACAAGGCGATGAAGCAGGTCTCCGGCCGTCTGCGCGTGGACCTCGCCCAGTTCCGTGAGCTGGAGGCGTTCGCCGCCTTCGGTTCCGACCTGGACGCCGCGTCCAAGGCGCAGCTGGAGCGCGGTCAGCGCATGGTCGAGCTGCTGAAGCAGAACCAGTACGAGCCGATGGCCACCGAGGACCAGGTCGTCTCCGTCTGGGCCGGCACCACCGGCAAGATGGACGAGGTGCCGGTCGCCGACATCCGCCGCTTCGAGAAGGAGCTGCTGGAGTTCCTGCACCGCAAGGAGCAGGGGCTCATGACCTCCATCAAGGAGGGCGGCAAGATGTCGGACGACACCCTCACCGCTGTCGGCGACGCGATCGTCGAGTTCAAGAAGCAGTTCGAGACCTCGGACGGCAAGCTGCTCGGCGAGGACGCCCCGGCCGCCGCCAAGTGACGTAAGGAAGGACCTGACTCATGGGAGCCCAGCTCCGGGTCTACAAGCGTCGCATCCGATCCGTCACCGCGACCAAGAAGATCACCAAGGCGATGGAGATGATCGCCGCCTCGCGCGTCGTCAAGGCGCAGCGCAAGGTGGCGGCCTCCACCCCGTACGCGCAGGAACTGACCCGCGCGGTCACGGCGGTCGGCACCGGTTCGAACACCAAGCACCCGCTGACCACCCAGGCCGAGACGGTCACCCGGTCCGCGGTGCTGCTCCTGACGAGCGACCGCGGTCTGGCCGGCGCCTTCAACTCCAACGCCATCAAGGCGGCGGAGAAGCTGACGGCGCGCCTGGAGGCCGAGGGCAAGCAGGTCGACGTGTACATCGTCGGCCGACGTGGTGTGGCCCACTACAACTTCCGTGAGCGCAAGATCACGGACCAGTGGACCGGCTTCACCGACGAGCCTGCGTACGGGGACGCCAAGAAGGTCGCGGCGCCGCTGATCGAGGCCATCGAGCAGGAGACGGCGGACGGCGGCGTGGACGAACTCCACATCGTCTACACCGAGTTCGTCTCGATGATGACGCAGAACGCGGTCGAGGCCCGACTGCTTCCGCTCAGCCTCGACGAGGTCGCGCAGGAGTCGACCGCCAAGGGCGAGATCCTGCCGCTGTACGACTTCGAGCCGTCGGCGGAGGACGTCCTCGACGCCCTGCTGCCGCGCTACGTCGAAAGCCGGATCTACAACGCGCTGCTGCAGTCGGCTGCTTCCAAGCACGCCGCCACCCGTCGTGCGATGAAGTCGGCCACCGACAACGCGGGCGAGCTGATCAACACGCTCTCCCGCCTTGCCAACGCGGCCCGCCAGGCCGAAATCACCCAGGAAATCAGCGAGATCGTCGGAGGCTCCGCAGCCCTGGCCGACGCGACCGCGGGGAGTGACAAGTAATGACGACCACAGTTGAGACGGCCACGGCTACGGGCCGCGTCGCCCGGGTCATCGGCCCGGTCGTCGACGTGGAGTTCCCCGTCGACGCGATGCCCGAGATCTACAACGCCCTGCACGTCGAGGTGAACGACCCGGCGCAGGACGGTGCCAAGAAGACGCTGACCCTGGAGGTCGCCCAGCACCTGGGTGACGGCCTGGTCCGCACGATCTCCATGCAGCCCACCGACGGTCTGGTCCGCCAGGCCGCGGTCGTCGACACCGGTACGGGCATCACCGTCCCGGTCGGCGACTTCACCAAGGGCAAGGTGTTCAACACCCTCGGTGAGGTGCTGAACGTCGACGAGACCTACGAGGGCGAGCGCTGGACCATCCACCGCAAGGCCCCGAACTTCGACGAGCTCGAGTCGAAGACCGAGATGTTCGAGACCGGCGTCAAGGTCATCGACCTGCTGACCCCGTACGTCAAGGGCGGCAAGATCGGTCTGTTCGGTGGCGCCGGCGTCGGCAAGACGGTGCTCATCCAGGAGATGATCTACCGCGTCGCCAACAACCACGACGGTGTGTCGGTGTTCGCCGGTGTCGGTGAGCGCACCCGTGAGGGCAACGACCTCATCGACGAGATGAGCGAGTCCGGCGTCATCGACAAGACCGCGCTGGTCTTCGGCCAGATGGACGAGCCGCCGGGCACCCGTCTGCGCGTCGCCCTCGCCGGTCTGACCATGGCGGAGTACTTCCGCGATGTGCAGAAGCAGGACGTGCTGTTCTTCATCGACAACATCTTCCGCTTCACCCAGGCCGGTTCCGAGGTGTCGACCCTGCTCGGCCGTATGCCCTCCGCGGTGGGCTACCAGCCGAACCTGGCCGACGAGATGGGTCTCCTCCAGGAGCGCATCACCTCGACCCGTGGTCACTCGATCACCTCGATGCAGGCGATCTACGTCCCCGCGGACGACCTGACCGACCCGGCCCCGGCCACCACCTTCGCCCACCTCGACGCGACGACGGTTCTGTCCCGTCCGATCTCCGAGAAGGGCATCTACCCGGCCGTGGACCCGCTGGACTCGACGTCCCGCATCCTCGACCCTCGGTACATCGCGGCGGACCACTACAACGCCGCGATGCGCGTGAAGAACGTCCTGCAGAAGTACAAGGACCTGCAGGACATCATCGCGATCCTCGGTATCGACGAGCTCGGCGAGGAGGACAAGCTCGTCGTCCACCGTGCCCGTCGCGTGGAGCGCTTCCTGTCCCAGAACACCCACGTCGCCAAGCAGTTCACCGGCGTCGACGGGTCGGACGTGCCGCTGGACGAGTCGATCACCGCGTTCAACGCGATCATCGACGGTGAGTACGACCACTTCCCGGAGCAGGCGTTCTTCATGTGCGGTGGTATCGAGGACCTGAAGAAGAACGCGAAGGAACTCGGCGTTTCCTGACGCCGGGCTCCGACGAGCAGTACCTCTGTGCGTGAGGGGGACGGACCGTACCTCATGGGGTGCGTCCCGTCCCCCTCCGTACGCCATCTAGAATTGACCCAACACCCGGCAGAACCGCCGGGTGGTGACCCGAGGAGCCACCTTGGCTGCTGAGCTGCACGTCGCGATGGTCGCGGCCGACCGAGAGGTCTGGTCCGGCGAGGCCACCCTGGTCGTCGCGCGCACCACGTCCGGCGACATCGGCGTCATGCCCGGTCACCAGCCGCTGCTCGGTGTGCTGGAGTCGGGCCCGGTGACCATCCGTACGAGTGATGGTGGAACGGTCGTCGCCGCTGTGCACGGCGGTTTCATCTCGTACGCGGACAACAAGCTGTCGCTGCTGGCCGAGATCGCCGAGCTGTCGGACGAGATCGACGTCCAGCACGTGGAGCGGGAGCTCGAGCGCGCGAAGGCGGAGGGCGACACCTCCGCCGAGCGCCGCGCGGACGTCCGACTGCGTGCGGTGGGCGCGCGCTGATCTGGGGGCACCTCCCAGACCTTTAAGGTTCTGGGGGAGTGTCATGTGATGCTGTACCTCAGCCGCGGCTGGGACCGGATTCATCCAATCCGGACCCAGCCGCGGCTGAGGCGAATGTGGGAGTTTTTTCCGTTCCGTTACCTAGGAGACGAGGAGGTCGGTGCCGATGGTCCTCGCTCTGACTGTGTGCGGGCTGGTGGTCGCGATCGTGGTGGTGGGGCTGTTCGTCTTCGGTCTGAGGCGACGGCTGATCCAGCGCTCCGGCGGCACCTTCGACTGCAGCCTGCGGTGGGACGCTCCGGAGAAACCCGAGAAGGGCGAGGAGAACGGCAAGGGCTGGGGCTACGGCATCGCCCGCTACAACGGCGACCGCATCGAGTGGTTCCGTGTCTTCTCGTACTCCCCGCGCCCGCGCCGCATGCTGGAGCGCTCGGCGATCGAGGTGGCCGGGCGCCGCACCCCCGAGGGCGAGGAGGAACTCGCTCTGCTCTCCGACGCCGTGATCCTCGCCTGCCTTCACCGGGGGGCCAGGCTCGAGCTGGCGATGAGCGAGGACGCGCTGACCGGTTTCCTCGCTTGGCTGGAAGCGGCTCCGCCCGGACAGCGAGTGAATGTGGCGTAGCCACATTCACTCGCTGGGTGGGGGTCCCCCCGGACGAAGTCTGGGGGAGCGTCAATGTCGCGTAGTTCTTACGGTCACTACTTCAGGCCATTGTTGATGGCGCTCACCAGCTCTCCGTTGCTGGTGTCTCCGCTGAACTCCCAGAAGAAGGCACCGCCCAGGCCCTGGTCCTTGGCCCAGGTCATCTTCGTGCCGATGGTGGCGGGGGTGTCGTAGCTCCACCAGTTGCTGCCGCAGTGGGCGTAGGCCGTGCCCGCGATGGTGCCGGTGGCCGGGCAGGAGTTCTTGAGCACCTTGTAGTCCTCGATGCCCGCCTCGTACGTTCCTGTGGCCGCGCCGGTCGCCGTGCCGCCGGGCGCGGACTGGGTGACGCCGGTCCAGCCGCGGCCGTAGAAACCGATGCCGAGCAGCAGCTTGGCCGCGGGGACGCCCTTCGACTTCAGCTTGGCGATCGCGTCGGCGGAGTTGAAGCCGGCGGTCGGGATGCCGGAGTACGAGGTGAGCGGCGAGTGCGGGGCGGTCGGGCCCGTGTTCGCCCAGGCGCCGAAGTAGTCGTACGTCATCACGTTGTACCAGTCGAGGTGCTGTGACGCGCCGCCGTAGTCGGCCGCGTCGATCTTGCCGCCGGAGGAACCGTCCGCGGTGATCGCGGCGGTGACCAGGTAGTTCGAGCCGAACTCGGTGCGCAGGGCCTGCATGAGGTTCTTGAAGGCGGCGGGACCTGAGGTGTCGCAGGTGAGGCCGCAGGCGTTCGGGTACTCCCAGTCGATGTCGATGCCGTCGAAGACGTCGGCCCAGCGCGGGTCCTCGACGACGGCCTTGCAGGACTTGGCGAACGCGGCCGGGTTCTGCGCGGCCTGCCCGAAGCCGCCGGAGTAGGTCCAGCCGCCGAACGAGTACAGCACCTTGATGTTCGGGTACTTGGCCTTCAGCTGGCGCAGCTGGTTGAAGTTGCCGCGCAGCGGCTGGTCCCAGGTGTCGGCCATGCCGCTGACGGACTGGTCGGCGGTGTAGGCCTTCTCGTAGGCGGCGAAGGTGTCGTCGACGACGCACTGGCCGTTCTTGACGTTGCCGAAGGCGTAGTTGATGTGTGTGATCTTCGAGGCGGAGCCCGAGGTCACCAGGTTCTTGACGTGGTAGTTGCGGCCGTAGACGCCCCACTCGGTGAAGTAGCCGAGGTTGACCTTCGAGCCGGCGCCGGGGCCGGGATCGGTGCCGCCGGTGGTCCGTACGGCGACGGCGCCGCTCACCGGGCCGGTCTGGTCGGCGGTGTCGCGGGCCTGCACGGTGTACGAGTAGTCGGTGCCGGCGGTGAGGCCGGTGTCCGTGTACGAGGTCGTGGTCACGGTCGCGACCTTGGTGCCACCGCGCAGGACGTCGTAGTTCTTGATGCCGTTGTCGTCGGTGGCGGCCGACCAGGACAGCTTGACCGAGGTGTTGGTGACGTCCGAGGCGGTGGGGGTGCCGGGTGCAGAGGGTCCCGCGTCACCGGGGACGCTGCCGCCGCCGTCACAACTGCCGGTGTTCAGCTTGCAGTTGGCCGGGGAGCCTGAGCCGCTCCCGTTGAAACCGAAGGAGACGGCGGCGCCTGGAGCGAGGGTGCCGTTCCAGGACTTGTTCTTGGCGGTCCAGTGGGTGCCGGAGGAGGTGACGTCGGCGTCCCAGGCCGAGGTCACGGACGTACCGGAGGGGAAGTCCCACTCGACGGTCCAGGAGCTGATCGTGGTCGTACCGGTGTTCTTGACGGTCCACTTGCCTTCGAAGCCGGTGCCCCAGTCCTGGGTCTTGGTGTAGCCGGCGGTGGCCTCGCCTGCCGCGTGGGCCGGTGCGGCGAGGCCGACCAGACCCGCGAGGGGGAGCAGCAGGGTGGCGAAGCCGGCCGCGACTCTGTGCCTGAAGCGCATGCGCGCCTCCTTGTCCTTTGGGCGGGGCGCCGAGCCGGTGCCGGGACCGCGACCGCGCTCGACCCTTCGGGCCTCAGCGCACTCGCGGTCTCGTCACGTCGCGCCCCTTGGGGTGTGGGGTGTGGGGTGTTTCGGACATGTGCATGACGTGGCGCAGTGCGGTGAGAATAGAAAGGTCTGGACCAGCGGTCAAGAGGTCTGGACCAGTATGCCGCTCGATGTGCCTCTGGGCCCTAAACGCCCAACTCCTGTGCCAGTACGGCCGCTTGCACCCGGCTGCGCAGATTCAGCTTCCCGAGCAGTCGGCTGACATGGGTTTTCACGGTGGCTTCCGCCATGCCGAGCCGCACCGCAGCCTCGGCGTTCGACAGCCCCTCCCCCAGGCAGGAGAGGACCTCGCGTTCGCGGCGGGTGAGCGTGTCCAGGACGGACGGATCGGCCGCGGGCTCCCGTACCGGCTTGGCGGCGAACTCGGCGATCAGGCGCCGGGTGACCGCCGGGGCGATCAACCCCTCACCCCGGCCCACCGCCCGGACCGCCTCCAGCAGGTCCCTCGCCTCCGTGTTCTTGAGCAGGAACCCGGACGCCCCGGCCCGCAGTGCCCCGAACACGTACTCGTCGAGGTCGAAGGTGGTCAGCACGAGCACGTCGGCCAGCCCCTCCGCGACGACCTGCCGGGTCGCGGACACCCCGTCCAGGCGCGGCATCTGCACGTCCATCAGCACCAGATCCGGCCGGAGTTCACGGGCCAGCGCCACCGCACGCTCGCCGTCGGCGGCCTCGCCGACCACCTCGATGTCGGACGCGCTGCGCAGGATGAGCACGAGCCCGGCACGTACGGCGGACTGGTCCTCGGCGACGAGCACGCGGATCATGGGGGGTCTCCTTCGGTCACGGGGAGTGTGGCCCGCACGGCCCAGATCTTGCCGTCGGGGGAGTCCTCGGGGCCGGCCTCGAAGGTGCCGCCCAGCAGAGCGGTCCGCTCCCGCATGCCGACCAGTCCGGCGCCCGATCCGGGGGCGCGGGGGCTGTCGCGGTCGCCGAAGGGGCTGGTGACCGCGACGGTGAGGGAACGGCCCAGCCGGACCAGCGTCACGGTGACCCGGCCGGGGCAGGCGTGCTTGAGGGCGTTGGTCAGGGACTCCTGGACGATGCGGTACGCCGCGAGTTCCACCGGGGCGGGGACCTGGGCGGGGGCGGCGTCGAGCGTGACGTCGAGCCCGTTGACGCGGGCGCCCTCGACGAGCGCGCCGAGCCCGTCGAGCGTGGGCGCGGCGGAGGGCTCGGTGTCGCCGCTGGAGTCCCGCAGGATCCCGATCAGCCGCCGCATCTCCGCGAGGCCCGCGACGCTGTTCTCCCGGATGACACCGAGGGCCTGCCGGGAGGTGCCCGGATCGTCGAGCGAGAGCGCGGCCGTGGAGTGGATGGCGATCGCGGACAGGTGGTTGGCCACCATGTCGTGCAACTCCCGTGCCATGCGGGCCCGTTCGGCGGCCACGGCCTGGCCGCGGTCCAGTTCGGCGAGCAGCGCGGTCTGCTCGGCGCGCAGCCGGGCGGCCTCGGCGGCGTCACGGTGGTTGCGGACGATCAGGCCGGTGGCCGCGGGACTGAACGACACGATGCCGATGACCACGCCGATCAGCAGGGCCTCAGGGACCCGCCACATCGCGAACGGCACCACGGTGCCCACCACGGCGAGCAGCCCCGTGATCCGCGGGATACGGCGGGCCGACGCGGGCGGACCGTACAGGACGGCCGCGTACATGAGGTCGGTGAACATCAGGACCGTGACCAGGCTGCCCTGGGTGAGGGCGTCCAGGATGATCGCGGCCGTGCCGGTCAGCAGCGCCGTACGCGGGGCGGCCCGGCGCAGCAGCTCACAGCCCGCCATGACGACGAGCGGCACCAGGATGGGCCAGCGCCCCGCCCACTGCACGACCGGATCCTCGGCCGTCCGGATGGCCAGTCCGATCGCCAGCAGCACGAGTCCGCCGAGCAGACCGGACACCGCGATGTACACGTCGAAGCGGTGCGGGCGGGGGAGTCGTACGGCCATGGCCCCATCCAACACGGCGTACGGACCCGGCGCCTGACCCCGGGGGAGGGTCCCGGGCTGCATCTTTCGATGTACCGCGACTTCGTCATCGCCGACGACGAATGCCGCGCGGCCCGCCGGGAGCCTTGAAGGGTGACAGGAGGGAGCGAACCGTGGTCGTCGCGTTGATCATCGCCTGCGAGGTGGGCTTCTGGGTGCTGCTGGCACTGGGCCTCGCCGTGCGCTATCTGCTGAAGTGGCGCCGTACGAGCGTGGTGCTGCTGTTGTGCGAGCCCGTGCTGGAGCTGGTCCTGTTCGTCGCGACGGCGATCGACCTGAAGAACGGTGCCGAGCCGAGCTGGGAGCACGGCCTGGCGGCGCTCTACATCGGCTACACGGTGGCGTTCGGCCACTACACGATCCGCTGGCTCGACGGCCACGCGGCCCACCGCCTGGGCGGCGGCCCGCCCCCGCCGAAGCCGCCGCGCTACGGCCGTGCCCGCGCCCGCCACGAGGCGAAGCTGTGGCTGAGGGCGGTGCTCGGGGGCGCGGTGGCGCTGGCGCTCCTCGAACTCGCCGTCTGGTACGTCGGCGACTCCGGCGACGCCAGTTCCCTGCGCGGCTTCCAGGGGGCGGCCGTGCGCGCGGTCGTCATCTACGGACTGATCACCCTGTCGTACATGATCTGGCCGAGGAAGGACCCGGGGGGCGGGACCGGCGAGGAGCACCGGCTCACGGCGGAAAAGGAGAGTGCCCGTTCATGACCAGAGCGTCGAAGAACCTGCTGGAGGGGGTCGTCACCGGTGCCGTCGGCCTGGCGCTGTGGCTGTTCACGGAGGACGTGGAGGTCCCGGTCGTCACCTTGACGAAGGTCGGAGTGGTGATGATGTGCGTCGGGGGTGCGCAGGCCGTCATGGGCCTGTACCGGTCGGTGCGCGCGCCCGCCGGGGGCCGTTAGCGCCTCAGCGCTCCCCGCCCGGCACCCACAGCACGTCCCCGACCTCCTTGTTCGCCGTCCTGGCCAGGATGAACAGCAGGTCGGACAGGCGGTTGAGGTAGGTCGCGGTGAGCGGGTTCATGGTGTCCCCGTGCACCTCCAGCGCCGCCCACGTCGAGCGCTCGGCCCGCCGTACGACCGTGCACGCCTGGTGCAGCAGGGCCGCGCCGGGTGTGCCGCCGGGGAGGATGAAGGAGCGGAGTTTCTCCAACTCGGCGAGGAAGCGGTCGCAGTCCGCCTCCAGTTTGTCGATGTAGAACTGCTCGACCCGCAGCGGCGGGAACTTCGGGTTCTCGGCGACGGGGGTGGACAGGTCGGCACCGACGTCGAAGAGATCGTTCTGCACGCGGGTCAGGACCTTGACGACCTCCTCGTCCAGACCGCCCAGCGCGATCGCCGTGCCGATCGCCGCGTTCGCCTCGTTGGCGTCGGCGTAGGCGGCGATGCGCAGGTCGGTCTTGGGCACCCGGCTCATGTCACCGAGGTTCGTGGTGCCCTGGTCGCCTGTCCTTGTGTAGATGCGCGTCAGATTGACCATGTGACCACCCTAATCAGGCCCGGCCGTCCGGAACACCCGTGTCCCCACCGTCACGGCCGGCGCCGTGAGCCCCAGGGTGACCAGCACCCCGTACAGCATGGACGCCGTCGTGTACTGGCCCACGTACGCGTCCCGCATCGCAGGAGCACGGACGGCATGGCGACGGCATTGATCGTCGCACCGAACTTCTGGGGTGCGGTGACCTTCATCGCCGGCGCGTACCGCACGCGAGATGGTCATGGGGCGCAAACCGGACGAAGTGTCCCACGAGGTGCTCGGGCTCCTGGACTACATGGAGGGCCTGTTGAGCGAGAAGGTGCTCAACTATGCGGTACGGGAGGCGGGGTGACCGTATGGCGTTCGCCGACGCCGGATGACCCTCGAATGGCCCTGAATTCGGGAGGAATCGGCACTCGGGCCGCCGTGACGGAACCCGTCGGCCGAAGCGTGAGAGCCATCTCACCCCCTGAGACAGTGACACGCGTTACTAACCGGTCACACAGCCCCTCACGAGCGCTAGTGTCCGCCCGAGAAGCAAACATAAAAGCGTGTCAGTCAGGGTCAGCAGGGGAGTCGCGCAGTGACACGGAAGCTCGCCGTCATCGGGGCCGGTCTCATGGGGTCCGGTATCGCCCAGGTCTCCGCCCAGGCGGGCTGGGACGTCGTCCTGCGTGACGTCACCGACGAGGCGCTCACCCGTGGCACCGACGGCATCAAGGCGTCGTACGACAAGTTCGTGGGCAAGGGGAAGCTGGGCGCCGCGGACGCCGAGGCCGCCCTGGGCCGTATCACCGCGACCACCGACCTGGACGCCGTCGGTGACGCCGACATCGTCGTCGAGGCCGTCTTCGAGAAGCTGGAGGTCAAGCACGAGATCTTCCGCGCGCTCGACAAGCTCGTGCGCGACGGGGCAGTGCTCGCCTCCAACACCTCCGCCATCCCGATCACCAAGATCGCGGCGGTGACCGAGCACCCCGAACGGGTCGTCGGTACGCACTTCTTCTCGCCGGTCCCGATGATGCAGCTCTGCGAACTCGTCCGCGGCTACAAGACCAGCGACGAGACCCTCGCCACCGCGCGGGAGTTCGCCGAGTCCGTCGGCAAGACGTGCATCGTCGTCAACCGCGACGTGGCCGGTTTCGTCACCACCCGGCTCATCTCGGCCCTCGTCGTCGAGGCCGCGAAGCTGTACGAGTCGGGCGTGGCCACCGCCGAGGACATCGACCTCGCCTGCAAGTTGGGCTTCGGCCACGCGATGGGACCCCTCGCCACGGCCGACCTCACCGGGGTCGACATCCTGCTGCACGCGACCAGCAACATCTACACCGAGTCCCAGGACGAGAAGTTCGCCCCGCCCGAGTTGATGCGCCGGATGGTTGACGCGGGTGACATCGGCCGGAAGAGCGGGCAGGGGTTCTACACACACTGACGTCACGGGAACCGCATGAGCCCCTCGGGTATCACCCGTTGGGGTGAATTCGGTATCGGTTCGCTTACAGAGGGCAACTTCCGGGGTTCCCGAACCGTCAGAAGTTGCATCAATCAGAAACGACCGGCGTACGAAAGACGCACTCTCGGGGAGCGCATATGTACATCAGGGGCGACCACGCCGAGCTGGTCGTCGGGGGCCGCCTCGACGTACGCAGCGCGGCGGACGCCCGTACGGTCCTGCACTCGGCCATCGACGACGGAGTCGGTGATCTGGTGCTCGACCTGTCAGGGCTGGACTCGTGGGACGCCACGGGACTGGGCGTGATCATGGGGGTCCACCGGCGCGCGGGGCGGTGTGGACGGCGGCTGGTGCTGCGTGAGGTGCCTCCGCAAATGCAACGCCTGTTGGTGGCCACCCGGCTGCACCGGATCCTGGCCATCGAGGGCGGCATCGGAGTGGAGTCGCTGCCCCGCGTGTGACACCGGACCACGACCGGGGCGAATCGGTACGCCACTGAACAGGACGGCCCGGAAGTGAACGGACGTGCGGGAACGCACGTACGGACTCATGTGTGACCCGGTGGACGGGCAGCACCCGGACGTCCCCGGGGCGAAAGGCGCCACACGCGCAATCCTCACGAGACTGTGACGTCTCGGACAGCACGGGACCCTGGCATTCCGTGGATACTGTGCAAAGGTTTAGGGTTCGGCTGCCCGCCGCCCTGACGACCCCGGAGCGGGCACCGGACCAGAAGCGACAGCGCGGTGCGCGGGAGTCCGGGGACAGGACCCAGGCACACCACGCTTCTTGGGGGGCAAAGACCGATGGACCCGATGAACCGGGGACCCGAAGAGCACCGCCATGACGACGGAGACCGGGCGCCGCGTCCGCGGCCGCCACGCGACTCCCTGACGCCGGATTTCGGCCAGCCTGCTCCGGCGCTCGCCCGCACCGTCCAGCTCGTCTCGGGCGACTGTCTGCTCACCGTCAATCCCATCGACGGCAGCGAGGTGGAGAACTGCCCGCCGCGGGAGCGCCTCGGCCGGCCCGAGAAGCACCCGGCCGCCGAGCGGGCGGAGATCGACCGCGCCGCCCGGCCGCCCGTCCCGCCGGGACCCTCCCCCACTCTCGGCTTCTCCCCCACTCTCGATTTCGCTCGAGCGGGGGGACCCCCACGAGCGGGGGGACCCCCACCGCCCCGGCCGTCGCTCCTGGAGCGCGACACCGAGCGTGAACGGCTCGTACGGCTCCTCGCACGCGGCCGGTCGGTCCGCCTCACCGGTCACTCCGGTTCGGGCCGCACGGCGCTCCTCGACCTCGTCGCCGAGGACTGCGGGGACCTTGCCCCGGACGGCGTCGTCCGCCTCTCCGGCTACCGGCGCACCAGCGGCGAGCTGCTCCACGACCTGTTCACCACCGTCTACAAGGCGCCGCTGCACCGCCCGGACCAGGAGCAACTCCTGGACCTCGTCCGGGAGATCGGCGCGGTCGTCGTCGTCGACGACCTGGAGTTCGGCGGCAGCGCGCTCGACGAGCTGCTCGACGCGACCCCCGAGTGCGCCTTCCTGCTCGCCGTCACGCCCGACGTCCCCGCGCCCTCCGCCGACTCACCCCTCGAAGAGATGTTCCTGGGCGGGCTCGACCGTGCCGGCGGGCTGGAACTGCTGGAGCGCGCCGTCGGCCGCGTCCTCACCGAGGAGGAGTCGAACTGGGCGGGCGACCTCTGGTTCGAGTCCGAGGGCCTGCCGCTGCGGTTCATGCAGTCCGGTGCGCTGCTGCGGCAGCGGGACCGGCTGCGCGGCGACGCGGACGCCTTCGACGAGTTCGGCGTCTTCCAGGAGGCCCCGGTCGACGCGCCCTTCGACGCCGGGGACGGCCACGACGTACCGCTGCCGTCCCTCGCGGAGGGCGCCGCACCCGCCGCGCTGCTCGCGTCCCGGCTGAGCGAGTCGGCACGCGCCACGTTGCGGTTCGCGGTCGCGCTCGGCGGCGAGGTGCCGCACCAGGCCCATCTGCCGGCGCTGGTGGGGGACACCCGCGCGGACGCCGCCCTCGCCGAACTGGTGGGCTGCGCCCTGGTGACCCCGGTCGGCTCGCGCTACCGGCTCGTGGCCGGGGTGCAGACCCAGCTGGAGGTCGCCGGGTACGGGGACGACGCGGGTGAGCGGGCCGAGACCGCCGCCCAGCACTACGCCTGGTGGGCCGGGCACCCCTCGGTCACGCCCGAGCGGGTCGCGGCCGAGGCCGACGCCGTGCTCGCCGCGCTGACCGCCGTCGTACCGCTCTCCCCCCCGCTCTCGACTTCACCCCCCGGCGAGGACGAGGAGAGCGCCGCCGTACGGCTGGGCCGGCAGGCCGCGCCCGCGTTCGCCGCTGCCTTGCAGTGGGGCGTCTGGGAGCGGGCGCTGCGGTCCGGCGCCGAGGCGGCCCGGCTCACCGGCGAGGTCGGCGATCAGGCCTACTTCCACCATGAGTTGGGCGTCCTCGCGCTCTGCTCCGGGCAGCTCGACCGGGCCCGCTCCGAGCTGGAGGCGTCCATCGGGCTGCGCGGCGCCCTCGCCGACAAGCGCGGCACGGTCGCGGGCCGGCGCGCGCTGGCGCTGGTCGCCGACCGCTCCGGGGCGACCCCGCCCGGGGGGCGCACGGCGGCGGGGGAGGAGGTGCCGGACGCCCGGCACGAGGAGTCGGCTGCGCCTCCCGGTGGCGTGCCCTCCGGCTTCGTCTCCGGGTACGGCGGCCCGCCCCGGACACCCGGCGACACCTCGACACTGGTCACGAACCAGGCGGGAGCCGGTCCCGCCGGCAAGGGCGGCGTCAAGGGCCGCCTGGTCAGCGGTGCCCGGCGCAACCTGGTGGCCGCCGGCGCGGGCGCGCTGCTCGCGGCCGTGCTCGGCACGGTGGTGACCCTGGGGGCGACCTCCGGCAACAGCGACGACCCCCCGGCCGAGCAGGTCGGCGTCAACCCGTCGGCCAGCACCGGCGTCGACGACGGCGAGCTGGGCGCGGACCGCGTGAGGAAGGGCTCGGGCGACGACCCGGGCGCCGTGTCCGAGCCCACGGACCCCGGCCCGGACGGGACCCTCGGCACAGCGGACGACCCGACGCCCACGCGGAGCGGCTCGCCGTCGGACGAACCGAGTGAGACGGGCGGGCCGGACAAGCCGACGAAGTCCCCGTCCAAGTCGCCCACGAAGTCGCCGTCCAAGCCGCCGTCGCCCACGCCGTCCGAATCGGAGCCGGAGACGGAGTCGCCCAGCGGCTCCCCGACGTCACCGGGCCCGACGCCCAGCCAGTCGGAGTCGTCGGACCCCCCGCCGCAGACCAGCACCTCGGCCAGCGGCCCCGCCTCGAGCCGGCCGGCGGAGACCAGCAGCTCCGCGAGCGCCCCGGACAGCAGCGCCCCCGGCTCGCCGAGCGAAACGGAGAGCGACGCGTCGGTGATCTGACGAACGACCGAGGGCCGGGTCCGCTGGCGGACCCGGCCCTGGAACCAGGGGGCTTCTGGCGGATCTCCGCGGCGTCGCGACGCCCGGCACGCTCCCGCACTGCCTCAAGGGCGTGGGAGGTACCCCCCACTCGCCGCACGGCGCGCAGGGACAGGTGGCTCCGCCACATGACCCTCCGCGCCGCACGCCGAGAGCACGCACCTAACGCCGCTCCTTATTCCACGGAGATCCGTCAGAAGCCCCCGAGGTGCGTCGCCGCTCAGAACAGCCGCAGCTTGTCGTCCTCGATGCCGCGGAGCGCGTCGTAGTCCAGGACCGTGCAGCCGATGCCGCGGTCGGTGGCGAGGACCCGGGCCTGGGGCTTGATCTCCTGGGCCGCGAAGATGCCGCGTACGGGAGCGAGGTGCGGGTCGCGGTTCAACAGCTCCAGGTACCGCGTGAGTTGCTCCACGCCGTCGATCTCGCCGCGCCGCTTGATCTCCACGGCCACGGTCTGCCCGTCGGCGTCCCGGCACAGGATGTCGACGGGGCCGATGGCGGTCATGTACTCGCGGCGGATGAGCGTGTAGCCCTCGCCCAGGGTCTCGATACGGTCGGCGAGCAGCTCCTGGAGGTGCGCTTCCACGCCGTCCTTGATCAGGCCCGGGTCCACGCCCAGATCGTGCGAGGAGTCGTGGAGGACCTCCTCCATGGTGATGATGAGCTTCTCGCCCGCCTTGTTGGTGACGGTCCAGACGCCCGCCGTGCCTTCACCGTCTCCCTCGCCCTCCTTCAGCGCGCAGGGCGGGGACATCCAGTTGAGGGGCTTGTAGGCCCGGTCGTCCGCGTGGATCGAGACGCTGCCGTCCGCCTTCACCAGGATCAGACGGGGGGCTGAGGGGAGATGGGCCGTGAGCCGCCCGGCGTAGTCCACGGAGCAGCGGGCAATGACGAGACGCATGGACGGAAACGCTACTCGACATCCGCCGCCGTACGCGATTCGCCCTCCTCAGAACCCCTTGAGCGACCTGAGTGACCCCGGGGAAGTGCAGGTACACCCCCATGCCGCCCGGCGTGCGCCTCCCGCGCCCGGCGCGTGCCGTCGATCGGCATGTGCCAGAGGCAACCCGATTGCGGCAATGGCTGATTGTGGTCCTAGTGGGAGTTCCCCGTATACCCATTCTCCTGGTGCGGCCCCCGCCCGGTGCTTAACGTATAAACGGGAGGTCGCGGTGCGTGTACGCAGCGTGTTCGATATCGCGAACTCCCTCCCTGTCCGTCAACCCCCGCCCGGGCGGGGGTGCGAGAGGAGAACCCATGTCGCTCGACGTCTCACCGGCCCTACTCGAACAGGCCGAGCGAGGCGAGGTCGACGAAGCCGCCTTCGTCGACTGCGTCCGGACCTCCCTGCCCTACGCATGGGAGATGATCAGTTCTCTGGTGGCCCAGCTGAAGGTCGACGGCGGCGAGTTCGCCGACAACCAGACGCCCCCGCCGGACGAGCAGGCACGTGGCCAGCTGCTGCGTGCGCTCGCGAGCGACGCGATACGCGGCGCGCTGCAACGGCACTTCGGTGTGCGATTGGCCTTCCAGAACTGCCACCGGGTGGCCGTGTTTCCGCTGGACCCCTCAGTGGACGACACGCTGGCTCGCTTCACCTCCGTGCGCAACCAGCTGCTGAACCAGTCACCGGAGCTCCGGGACTGCTGAGGCGGGCTTGCCGCACTGCTTGCCGCTCCGTACGCGGGAGGTGCATTCGTACCGGGGCGGCAAGCTCCCCGCCGGACGCGGCCCTAGGGCCTGTTCTGAGTTCCCCGCCTGCGCCCCGACGCCCGGCATGCTCCCGCACTGCCTCAAGGGCGTGGGAGGTACCCCCACTCGCCGCACGACGCCACAGGACAGGTGGCTCCGCCACATGACCTGCGACGCCGCACGCCGAGGGCACGCACCGGCTGCGGACGTCAGCGGCTCCGCCGCGGGCGCTGCGCCCGCGCTTCGCGCGGACGACGGGGAACTCAGAACAGGCCCTGGCGCGTCCGCTCAGCCGAGGTGGGGGAGCACCTCGGCGCCCAGCCGCCGGACGGTCTCCTCGGTGGCCGCCAGGTCGCCCGAACCCTCGACGAGCAGGGCGAAGCGCGAGATGCCCGTCCGCTCCGACGTCGCGGCCAGCCGGTCCGCGCACAGGCGCGGGGTGCCCACCGGGTGCAGCCCGCAGAGCAGTTCGGTGTACGCCAGGGGGTCGCGCATCGCGCGGGCGCGGCCGTCGACCGTCACATGGGCGTCCAGGCCGTGCTTCAGCCAGCCCGGCATCGCCTTCGTGAGCGCCTCGACGGCGTCCGTCCGCCGGTCCGCGATCTGGCAGACACCGGCCGACACATGGCCGGCAACGGCGATCTCGTCCGCCGAACGGCCCGCCGCACGCGCGTAATTGCGCCACAGTGCGACCATCTCCGCCTTCTCCTCGTCCCCTACGTGCATCCCGAGGAGCATCGGCAGGCCGTGCTCGGCCGCGAGCCGGACGCTCGACGGTGAGGTGCAGGCGACGACGACCTCCGGGCCCGGGACGCCGCTCAGCACCTCCGAGGGCCTGGGGACGACCGGGACCTCACGGAAGGCGAATCGTTCCCCCGACGCCTCCACCGAGGGGTGGCGCAGCCACCGCACCAGCAGATCGAGTGATTCGGGGAACCCCTTCTCGTACGCCTCGATCCCCGCCCCGAAGACCTCCAGGTCCACCCACGGCCCCCCGCGTCCCACCCCCAGCGAGAAGCGGCCGCCGGATGTCACGTGCAGCAGCGCGGCCTGCTCGCCGAGCGCCACCGGGTGGACGGTGGGGAGCACACTGACCGCCGTGCCGACGCGGATCCGCCGGGTGCGCCCGAGCAGGAGCGCGGCGAACGTGACCGCCGACGGACACGTCCCGTACGGCACGAAGTGGTGTTCGGCCAGCCAGACCGCGTCGAGGCCGGCCTCCTCGGTCACCTCGGCCGTCCGGACGGCGCGGTGGAGCGCCTCCCCCTGGCCCTGTCCAGGGAACTGGGCCGCAAGTACAAATGTCCCAACGTGCATCGCGTTTCCTGCTTTCTCGGCGCCCCGACCCGGAGCTCCCCCACCCGGCATAACCCCCTGACACGTGACGAAGACACGGCTTGTCGGCGAGATTTGCGGATTGTCTGCAGAATGCGTCGTGCGGAGGGGAGTCTGTGACGGTTCGTGGAGTACGCGTACCCGTGGTCGGCGCGCGTAGGCTGGACGCGACCCCGTCCCCCTTGTACAGCCCCGTGAGGTGTTCTGTGTCCCCGCGTCGCAATCGACCCAAGGGTGCCGACTCGTCCGGCCGGAGCGCCGACGAGGACCGGGCGGACCGTTACGGCGGCTGGCAGTCGAGCGAGAACTGGCAGGGCGAGGACTGGAGCGTGCGCCATGTGGCCGGGGCGAGCTCCGAGGGAAAGACGTACCGCTGCCCGGGCTGCGACCAGATGATCTCCTCCGGAGTCCCGCACGTGGTGGCCTGGCCGCAGCACGCCGGCGTCGACGACCGCCGCCACTGGCACAAGGCCTGCTGGAACGCGAAGGACCGCCGCACCTCAAGGGTGCAGCGGTCCCGTAACGCGCCACGCTTCTAGGGGGTGAAGTCCGGTGCGGTTGCGCGGTGTTTCACCGGTGGGTTGCCGCCGTTACACGTCCCGCCGCTCCAACAGCACGTACGCGCCCACGATCGCGGCCGCCGTGACACCCACCAGGAGGCCCAGCTGGGCGTTGCCCCCGCCCGCCTCGTTGTCCAGCCCGAAGATCTTGGCGAGGGCGTTGGGGGCGTTGTAGTCCAGCATCTTCTCGCCGATCTTGCGCATGCTGTCGGAGAACAGCAGGAACGCGGGCAGGATCGCGGGCAGCAGAACGACACCGAGCATCGCGGTGATCGCACCCGCGGAGTGCCGCAGCATCGAGCCCACCGCGAGCGAGAGGACGCCCAGCAGCGAGACGTACAGGGCGCCCTTGAGGACCGTGCCGCCCCACTCGTTGCCCGTGGTGTCGCCGTGCAGGCTCTGAGTGAACAGGCCGACCAGCCCGATGGCGAAGGCCGACACGACGAACGCAACCGCGAAGAAGATCAGCAGCTTGGCGGTGAGCACCCGGTGCCGCTGCGGCGAGGCCGTGAACGTCGTACGGATCATGCCCGTGCCGTACTCCGACGAGACCACCAGCACGCCCAGCGTGATGAGGCAGATCTGCCCCAGCACCAGACCGAAGAAGGCCGGGACGGTGAACGGGACGTCCGTGAAGGCCTCGTCCTCCGTCTGCGTCGCGACCAGGAAGCCGATGCCGACGACGAGCAGCAGGAAGATGCCCAGCGTCCACATCGTCGAGCGCACCGACTTGATCTTCGTCCACTCGGAGGCGAGCGCGTGCCCGAGGTGGGTGCGCACGACGGGGATCGGCGACGTGTACGACACTCCGGGCGCCCCCTGCCAGTGGGGAGCGGGCTGCTGGGGCGCGGGAGGCTGGGGCGTGCTCATCGGGCGTCCTCGGGCTTGTTCGGGTCGGCGGGGGCATGTGCGGGCGCGGAGGGCTGTGCGGGCGGCTGCGGGCCCGCGGGGGCCTCGGTGGCGTACGGGTTGGGCTGTCCCGGGGCCGGCGCACCGGGCGCGGGCGGGGCACCGTACGGCCCCGCGGGCGGCTGCCCCTGGGGCATGCCCGGCGGCATCGCGAACGGCTGGCCGCCCTGCTGGGGCGGCGGCGGGGCGTACCACCCCGGCTGGCCCTGCCCCGGCACCGGCGCCGGCGGCTGCGCACCGGGCGGCAGCGGCTGCATCAGCCCTTCCTTCTGGTCGATGGTCGACCGGTAGTCGACGGCGCCCTGCGTCATCCGCATGTACGCCTCCTCCAGCGAGGCCTGGTGCGGCGACAGCTCCCACAGCCGTACGTCGGCGCCGTGCGCGAGATCGCTGATGCGCGGCAGCGGCAGGCCGGTCACGCGCAGCCCACCGTCCGCCTCGGGCAGCACCTGGCCGCCCGCCTCGGTCAGGGCGGCCGTCAGCTTCTCCCGCTGCTGCGGCTCGGTGTCGGGCGTGCGGACCCTTGCGAAGCCCGCCGAGTTCTGCGCGATGAAGTCCTTGACGCTCATGTCCGAGAGCAACTGCCCGCGCCCGATCACGATCAGGTGCTCGGCGGTCAGCGCCATCTCGCTCATGAGGTGGGACGAGACGAAGACGGTCCGTCCCTCCGCCGCGAGCGACTTCATCAGGTTCCGCACCCACAGGATGCCCTCGGGGTCGAGGCCGTTGACCGGCTCGTCGAAGAGCAGCACCTGGGGATCACCGAGCAGCGCGGCGGCGATCCCGAGCCGCTGTCCCATGCCCAGCGAGAACCCCTTGGACCGCTTTTTGGCCACGTCCTGCAGACCCACGACGCCCAGCACCTCGTCCACCCGGCGCGCCGGGATGCCGGACAGCTGCGCGAGGCACAGCAGGTGACTGCGGGCACTGCGCCCGCCGTGCACGGCCTTGGCGTCCAGCAGGGCGCCCACCTGGCGGGCGGCGTTCTGCAGCTTCCGGTACGGGTGGCCGCCGATCGTCACCTGCCCCGAGGTGGGGTTGTCCAGGCCCAGGATCATCCGCATGGTCGTCGACTTGCCCGAGCCGTTCGGCCCGAGGAAGCCGGTGACGGTACCCGGCCGCACCTGGAAGGAAAGGTTGTACACGGCGGTCTTGTCGCCGTAGCGCTTCGTCAGGCCGACTGCCTCGATCATGCTCCGCACCCATCACAAGGTTCAGGACGTCGGGGCGCACGCCCCCCGTAAGGGTTAAGAAGCATATCGGGGTGCTGACGGTTCCCTCCGGGGGTGGAGCGGCTCAGCGTCTGCCGGGTTCTGCCGGTCGCCGTGTGCGAGTTGTGTGTGGCTGGTCGCGCCCACGCGGCGGAGCCGCATATCGACACAGCCCCGCGCCCCTTAAAAGCGCCGGGCGCAACCGAGGCCTTCAGGGGCGCGGGGAACTGCGCTCAACCACGACGGACCCGCAGTCGCCCACCCACACAAACCCGGCAGACGCGAACCCAACCCAGCCGGCGCAGCGCTCACGCATCGCGTCGCCGAAGCAGCACGTACCCTCCCACCAGCGCCGCGAGCACCCACAGCACCATGATCCCCAGACCACCCCACGGCCCGTACGGCGCGGTCTCGCCGGCCCGTGGGACGACCTGCATGATCTTGCTGCCGGCCTGGTCAGGGAGGTAGCGGGCGACCTTCTTGGTCGCCGACACATTGCTGAGGATGTTGGACACCAGGAAGAAGAACGGCATCAGGACGCCCAGCGCCGGCATCGGGCTGCGCAGCATCGCGGCCACGCCCATGGAGAACACGGCGATGAGCGTCATGTAGAGCCCGCCCCCGACGACCGCGCGCAGGACGCCGGGCTCGTCGAGCGACGTACGGTGCTCGCCGAGCATCGACTGCCCGAGGAGGAAGGCGACGAAGCTGGTCGCGAGGCCGACGGCGAACGCGAGCACGGCCGCCACCGCGATCTTGCTGAAGAGAAGTGTGCCGCGCTGCGGGACGGCGGCCAGCGAGGTGCGGATCATGCCGGTGCTGTACTCGTTCGACACCACCAGCACACCGAAGACGATCATCGCGAGCTGACCGAGACTCATCCCCGCGAAGCTCACGTACGTCGGGTCGAAGGCGACCCTCTCCTCCGCGGGCAGGTGCTCCCAGTCGCGGCTCAGCAGCGCCGAGATCAGCATGCCGAGCGCGATCGTGACGACCGCGGCGATCCCGAGTGTCCACACCGTGGACGCCACCGAACGGATCTTGGTCCACTCGGAACGGACGACCTGTACCGACGCCACGTTCAGGCCCCCTTCTTCTGCCAGTCGCTGCCCCACGCCTGCCGCGCGGACGCCGACAGCGCCTCGCCGGAGGCCGGGACGGCGCCCGTGTGCGCGTGGTACTCCACCGACTCCGCCGTCAGCCGCATGAACGCCTCCTCCAGCGAGGCCTGCTGCGGGCTCAGCTCGTGCAGCACGACCTGGTGCTGTGCGGCCAGCTCACCGATCCATTCGGCCTTGCCGCCGTCCACCTCCAGCGCCCCGCCGTCCGCCTCGACCGCCGTGATCCCCGCCCCACCCAGCACGTCCAGCAACCGCTCCCGTTGCGGCGTGCGGATCCGGACGTACGACCGGGAGTTCCGCTCGATGAAGTCCGCCATGGAGGTGTCGGCGAGCAGTCGGCCCTGACCGATGACGACGAGATGGTCGGCGGTCAGCGCCATCTCGCTCATCAGGTGTGAGGAGACGAAGACGGTACGGCCCTGTGCGGCGAGGGATTTCATCAGGGTGCGGATCCAGTGGATGCCCTCGGGGTCGAGCCCGTTGACGGGCTCGTCGAACATCAGGATCCGGGGATCGCCGAGAAGCGCGCCCGCGATACCGAGCCGCTGTCCCATGCCGTACGAGAATCCCTTGGCCTTCTTCCGGGCCACCGCCGTGAGGCCGACGGCGTCGAGGACCTCGGTCACGCGGCTCTTGGGGATGCCGTTGCTCTGTGCGAGGCACAGGAGGTGGTTGTAGGCACTGCGGCCGCCGTGCACGGCCTTCGCGTCGAGGAGCGCGCCGATGTACGTCAGCGGGTCCTTGAGCTGGTCGTAGCGCTTGCCGTCGATCCGCACATCACCCACGGTCGGCCGGTCGAGCCCGAGCATCATCCGCATCGTCGTCGACTTGCCGGCCCCGTTCGGCCCGAGGAACCCGGTCACGATGCCGGGCCGGACGGTGAAGGTGAGGTTGTTGACCGCGACTTTCTCGCCGTAGCGCTTGGTCAGTGCCTCAAGCTCGATCATGGGCTCACGCTAAGACGGGGGTCCGGGGGCCGCCACTTGAGACCCGTCGCCGACGGGCAGCAGCACACGCACGCGACAGGACGCCACAGAACGCCACAGGCCCGCACCGTCCGGGGACGGTGCGGGCCTGTGCTGTCGCTACTGGTTACCGGGACTGCTGCGCCGGAACCCCACGGGTGATCGGCTCGTCCTCGGCCGGCGAACCGGCGGCGGCCACCGCGGCGCCCGTGAGCGTCGCGAGCATCTCGCGGACGTTCGTCAGCTGGGCGTTGATGCTGTCGCGGCGGTTGGTGAGGGCGGCCAGCTCGCGCTCGGATTCCGAACGGATGCGGTCGGCCTTGGCGTTGGCGTCGGCCACGATGTCCTCGGCCTGGCGCTGGGCCGTCTCCACCGTCTGGCGGGCGCGGCGCTCGGCGTCCGTGCGCAGCTTCTCGGCCTCCAGACGGAGCTGCTCGGCGCGGTGCTCGATCTCGGCGAGGCGCTTCTCGGCCTTGGCCTGACGGGACGCCAGGTCGCGCTCGGACTGCTCGCGGCGCTTGGCGAGGTTCGTCTCGAAGTCCGCGGCGGCCTGAGCGGCCTTGGCGCGCGTCTCCTCGAAGAGGGCGTCCGCCTCCTCGCGCTTGGACTGAGCGTCCTTCTGCGCCTCGGACCGCAGCTGGGAGGCCTCGCCCTTGGCCTTCTCGACGATCCGGACGCCCTCGTCCTCGGCCTTGGCCTTGCGCTCCGCAGCGAACGATTCTGCGTCGTTGCGCACCTGCTGGGCCGCCGACTCGGCGAGCTCGCGGTGCTGCTCGGCGGCGCGGCGGGCCTCCTCGCGCAGGTCCTTCGCCTCTTCCTCGGCGAGACGGAGGATCTTCTCGACGCGCGCGCCGAGACCGGCGTACGACGGCTCGGCGTCGGTGACCTGGGCCTGGGCGTTCTGCGTTTCGAGGTGCAGTTCCTCGATGCGCTTTTCCAGAGCTGTGATGCGAGCCAGAGCGCTGTCGCGGTCGGAGACGAGCTTAGAGATGCGTTCGTCCACCTGAGCGCGGTCGTACCCACGCCGCACAAGCTCGAAGCCGTAGGGGGAAGTGTCGCTCATGGGGTTCCTGTCGAATGAGACCGGTGAGGTGATAGGTGGAATCCTAGGGGGCGAAGCGGCGTGTCATCGAGCAGATGCACCGTTTGATCTGGAGAATGACACCCCTTTTGCGTGGCGAACCAGCAGATTACTCACCAGAGACCCTGCGTAGAGGGCTCCGGCACGCTCCGACAAGCACGGATCGGCGCCTCTGGCTAGTTGTCTGACACCTTGCCACCCGATCGGGGTGCGCCCACCGCGGCGCCTGCCTTGACGCCGCCGTCCTTGCCGCTCGACGGGGCCTCAAAAGACTCCAACGCCTCCAGGACGTCCTGGACACGGGAGATCTCCGCATTGATGTCCTCGCGGCGCCGCACCAGGACCTCCAGCTCGCGCTTGCCCTCCTCGACGGTGGCCCGCGCCTCGCGGATCGCCTCGGCCTTGAGCTCCTCGGCCTCCCGGACGAGCGTGTTCTTCTTCTGCTCGGCCTCCTTCAGGAGCCCCTCGGCCTTCTTGACGGCTGCGATACGCACCTTGCCCGCCTCGGAGTTGGCATCCGAGACCAGTTCCTTGGCCTTCGCCCGGGCCTTCTCCAACTGCTCCTCGGCCGCCTTGATGAGCGCGTCGCACCGGTCGCCCGCGGCCCTCATCGTCTCGGCCGACTCGCGGCGGGCCCGCTCGTGCAGTGCCTCGATCTCGCCCGTGATGCGGTCGCGCAGCTCCTCCGCGCGCTCTCTTATCGCGGTGGCGTCCCGGCGCGCGCCGACCAGCAGCTCGTCCGCGTCCCTACGGGCCCGCTCCACCCGCGAGTTGCCCTCCCGGGTCGCCTCCGAGACCAGGCGGTCGGCCTCCGTACGCGCCGCGCCGACCATGGTGTCGGCCTGCGCCTCGGCGTCCGCGGTGGTCTTGTGCGCGGTCGTCTGCGCCTCGGAGATCAGCTTGTCGGCCTCGGCGGCCGTCTCCGTGATCAGCTTGTCGACCTGCTCGGCCGCCTCGGATCGCCGCTTGTTGGCGTCCCTGCGGGTCTCGTCCAGCAGCCGGTCGGCCTCATCGCGCCCGGCCGTCGTGAGCCGCTCGGCCTCGGCCTCCGCGTCGGCCCTGACGCGCTCGGCCTCGGCGCGCACACGCTCGGAGTGCTGCTGCGCGGAACCGACCGTCTCGGCCGCCTCGGCGCGCAGCCGCTCGGCCTCGCCGGTCGCGTCCGAGAGGAGCTTGTCGGCCTTCGCGACGGAATCCGCGCGCCGCCGCTCGACCTCCGCGGCCGTCTCGTTGGTGAGCCGCTCCGCCTCGGCCGTCACCTCGGTGATGAGGGTGTCGGCCTGGGTGGCCGCGTCCGAGCGGATCCGGTTCGCGTCCTCGCGGGCCTCCGCGCGGGCGCGTGAAGCGTCCTGCTCGGCGGCCGCGACGGTGTCCGACGCCTCGGTGCGTACGCGCTGGGCGTGCTCGGCCGCGTCGGCGCGCAGCCGCTCGGCCTCCGCGATCGCCTCCGAAACCGTGCGGTCCGCGAGCGACTTGGCGGCATCCGACTCCGCCGCCGCCTCGCGCCGGATCCGGGCCGCGTCCTCGCTGGCCCGCTCCCGCTCGGCGTACGCGTCGCCGCGGACCCGGTCCGACTCCTCCTCCGCCTCCCGCCGCATACGGTCCGCCACATGCTCGGCGGCGTTGCGCAGCCCGGCGATCTCCTCCTGGGCCTGCTCGTGCAGCCCGACCACGGAGTCACGCACCTGCTGGGCGTGCTGCTCGGCGGCCGACACCATCTCGGTGGCGCGCCGGTCGGCCTCCTCGATCAGCCGCAGCGCCTCGGCCTCGGCCTCCTCCACGCGCTTGCGCGCCGAGGCCAGCAGCTCCTCGCTCTGCTCACGGGCCCGCTCGCGCTCCTGGTCGGCCTCCTGCCGGGCGGCGCCGAGGAGTTCCTCCGCCTCGCGGCGGCGCCGGGCGGCCTCCTCCTGTGCGGCGGCCAGCGTCTCGGCGCTCTCGGTGGCCAGTCGCTCGGCCGCGGCCAGCGCCTCGGCCCGCACCCGGTCGGCGGTGTCCTGCGCCTCCGACTTCAGCCGCTCCGCCTCGGCCGCGGCCTCCGACCGCAGGCGTACGGCGATGGACTCGCCCTCGGCCCGGGACGCGGACGCGTCGGAGGCGGCCTCGTCGCGCACCCGCTCGGCCTCGGCCTCGGCCTGCGCCTGGAGCGTACGAATCCGCTCGGCGGCCTCGGCACGGAGCCGGTCGATCTCCTCGGCGGCCTCACGGCGGATCCGCTCCGCCTCCGCGCGGGCGTCGCTGAGCGCCTGCTCCGCCGATGTGAGCCGCTGTTCGGCCTCGGAGTGCAGCCGGTTCAGCTCGTCGGCGGCCTCCGCCTCGCGGGACGCGACCGCGCGCTCGGTCTCCTCACGCAGCTCACGGGCCGCGCGCTCGGCCTCTTCCTTGGTGGCCTCGGACTGCTCGACGGCCTCGGCACGGTGCCGCTCGGCCTCCTTGCGGGTCCGGTCCAGGGTGTCCTCGGCCTGGCGGCGCAGCGTCGAGGCGCGCTCGATGGCCTCCGTGCGGACCTTCTCGCTGTCCGTCGTCGCCGACGCCCGCAGTTCGTCCGCGTCCGCCTTCGCCTTGGCGAGCAGCTCCTCGGCGGTCCTGGCTGCTTCCTCGATCTGCTGGACGGCCTCGCGGCGTGCCTCGGAGCGGATGCGCTCGCCCTCGGCGACCCCGTCGGCGCGCAGCTGCTCGGCCTCGCCGCGCAGCCGGCGCGCCTCCTCCTGCAACTCGACCGTCTTGGCGCGGTACTCCTCGGTGTCGTCCTTCGCCGCGCCCTTGAGCTGCTCGGCGAGGTCGAGCGCCTCGCCGCGCAGCCGGTCCGCCTCGGCCTCGGCCTCCCGGCGGATCCGCTCGGCCTCCTCGGAGGCCGCCTTGGTGGTGTTCCTGGCGTCCTCCGACGCCTTGTTGAGGACGTCCTCGGCGGTCTTCGCCGTCTTGGCGAGCTGGGAGGCGGATTCCTCCGCGGTGATGCTGCGCGCCTTCTCGGACGCCTCGGCGACGATTTTCTCGGCCTCGGCCCGGGCGTCCGCGATGACTTCCTCGGCGGTCGCCTTGGTGCTCTCGGCCTCCTTCGTGGCTTCCTGGACCAGACGGGCGACCTGTTCCTTTGCCGTCCGAGTGCGCTGCTCGTTCGTCGACTCGGCGTTCGCCAGGGCCTTGGCCGCGGCCTCCTTGGCCTCGGCGACCACCTTGTCGGCCTCGGTGCGGGCCTTCTGCAGCGCCGTCTCGGCCTCGGCCATGCGCTGCCCGGCGGCCCGGCTCAGTTCGGTGGCCTGGCGGCGTGCGCTGTCCGACTCGGTCGCGGAGCTGGAACGCAGCTGCTCGGCGTGCTCGGTGGCCTCCTGGGCCTGCGTGGAGGCGGCGTTCAGCAGACGCTCGGCGTCCGTGCGGGCCCGGCGCAGGATCTGGTCGGCCTCGGCACGGGCCGACTCCGCCTCGTCCTGGAGCCGCTGACGGGCCTCGCTCGCGACCCGCTCGGCCTCGGTACGGGCCGTGGCGAGCGCCTGGTCGGCCTCGGTACGGGACTGGTCCAGCAGACGGCGGGCCTGCTGCTCGGTGCGAGCGCGCAGCTGCTCCGCCCAGGACACGTTCTCGTTGACGTGCGACTCGACGGTCTGACGGCGCTCGGAGAGCTCCTGGTCGAGCTGCTGGCGGCGCGACACGGCCTCGGCGTGCAGTTCGGCCTGGAGGCGGGCGGCCTGCTCGGCGTGCTCCTGGAGGAGGCGCTGGGTCTGCGCGCGTGCCTGGCTCAGCTCGCGCTCGGCCTCGGAGCGCAGCTGGTCGGCCTGCATCTGGGCCTGACGGAGCATCTGGTCGGCCTGGTAGCCGATGTCGGACCCGTCGAACGAGGGTCGGGACATGATGGTGCGGCGCGCCTCGTGAAGCTTGGCGCGCAGCACCTCGACCTGGTAGCCGAGGTCCTCGGCGTGCTGGATCGCCTTTTCCCGCTCGGTCTTCAGCCGCTCCATCTCGGCCTCGAACCGAGAGAGGTGGTCGACGTCAGCCGCCGGCTCTCGCTCCTGGCGTTCGTAGCCCCGCACTCCGCGGTCCCATCCGTCCCCTGGTCGCAAGCTTCTCCAAACGAGCTCCGTCCAACCGCCGAACGGGGCCCCCGGGGAATGGTGTCAGATCAACGGCGGAGCGCGGGCTGCCGCCCTAACCCTCGTCCCCCGAAACCTGGACCCCGGCCCTCGGATCCCGTCGTCGGAAGGCGGCAGAATCCGGGCCGCCTCCTCACAAGGCGACGGCCGAGACCAACCCTACCGGCCCCTATGTACGGGGGTCAGTGCTCAGGTGACTCAACCGGCGCCGAAGTGACCAGTTCTGTCAGTACTCCATGGCAATCCTTCGGGTGCAGGAACGTGATCCGTGACCCCATGGAACCGCGCCGGGGCTCGTCGTACAGGACGCGCACGCCCCGGTCGCGGATCTCGGCGGCGTCCCCGTCCACGTCTGCCGTACCGAACGCGATGTGGTGGACCCCCTCACCGTTCTTGGCCAGCCACTTCGCGACGGTGGAGTCCTCCCTGGTCGGCTCCAGGAGCTGGAGGTACGACGCTCCGCCGTCGTCCGTGCCGCTGATCCTGATCATGGCCTCGCGTACGCCCTGCTCCTCGTTGACCTCGGTGTGGAACACCTCGAAGCCGTACGTGGCCCGGTAGAACTCGACAGTCGCGTCGAGGTCGAAACAAGCGATCCCGATGTGGTCGATTCGCGTCAGCATGGTCTCAGTGCACCGCTACCGACGTGGTTACGCAACGTGCGCGCGATCACACCGACGGCCAGATGACGCGATGGCCTACCGCTCAGTACATTCGAAGTAAACCCTCGTTCACTCCTCGGCTGTGAAGCCGGAAGGGGATCGCACCTCATGACTGGAACGAACGGCAACACATCGGTGATCGTCGCGGGCGCGCGTACGCCCATGGGGCGGTTGCTCGGTTCGCTGAAGTCCTTCTCCGGAGCCGACCTCGGCGGCTTCGCGATCAAGGCCGCCCTCGACCGTGCGGGGATCGGTGGCGACCAGGTGCAGTACGTGATCATGGGCCAGGTGCTGCAGGCCGGGGCGGGGCAGATCCCGGCGCGCCAGGCCGCGGTCAAGGCGGGCATCCCGATGAACGTCCCGGCGCTCACCATCAACAAGGTGTGCCTGTCGGGCCTCGACGCCATCGCTCTCGCGGACCAGTTGATCCGCGCGGGTGAGTTCGACGTGATCGTCGCGGGTGGCCAGGAGTCCATGACGAACGCCCCCCACCTGCTGCCCAAGTCCCGCGAGGGCTACAAGTACGGTGCGGTCGAGATGCTCGACGCGATGGCCCACGACGGGCTGACCGACTCCTTCGAGAACATCGCCATGGGCGAGTCGACGGAGAAGTACAACACGAAGCTGGGCATCGGCAGGGCCGAGCAGGACGAGATCGCGGCCCTCTCGCACCAGCGTGCGGCGGCCGCGCAGAAGAACGGTGTCTTCGAGGCGGAGATCACACCCGTCGAGATCCCGCAGCGCAAGGGCGAGCCGGTCGTTTTCAGCCAGGATGAGGGCATCCGCGGCGAGACGACGGCCGAGTCGCTGGGCAAGCTGCGTCCGGCTTTCGCCAAGGACGGGACCATCACGGCGGGCTCCGCCTCCCAGATCTCGGACGGTGCGGCGGCCGTGGTCGTGATGAGCAGGGCCAAGGCGGAGGAGCTCGGCCTGGAGTGGATCGCGGAGATCGGCGCGCACGGCAACGTGGCGGGACCGGACAACTCCCTGCAGTCGCAGCCGTCGAACGCGATCACGCATGCCCTCAAGAAGGAGGGCGTCGAGGTCGCGGATCTCGACCTGATCGAGATCAACGAGGCCTTCGCCGCGGTCGCCGTCCAGTCAATGAAGGACCTCGGAGTGTCCACGGAAAGGGTGAACGTCAACGGTGGCGCGATCGCCCTCGGCCATCCCATCGGCATGTCCGGCGCCCGTCTGGTCCTCCACCTGGCGCTGGAGCTGCAGCGGCGGGGCGGTGGCGTGGGCGCGGCCGCGCTGTGCGGTGGCGGTGGGCAGGGGGACGCGCTGATCGTGCGGGTACCGAAGGCGTGAGGGCGGCGCGGTACGTCAACCGCGGATAAACGCTGACCTCGCTGGCCTCTCTGACCTCGCTGGTCTCTCTGACCGCTTTGGATTCTCCGGATCTCACCGACCCGGACTCGGACTCGGACTCGCTGAACGGGAGCTGTGATGCAGGACGTCCCCACACTGGTAGCCCAGGCCAGGGAAGGCCGGCCGCGGGCCGTGGCCAGGCTGATCTCGCTGGTGGAGGGGGCGTCCCCGCAGCTCCGTGAGGTCATGGCGGCGCTGGCGCCCCTGACGGGCGGGGCGTACGTGGTGGGCCTGACCGGCTCTCCGGGTGTCGGCAAGTCGACATCGACGTCCGCGCTGGTGACGGCGTACCGGAAGCAGGGCAAGCGGGTCGGGGTCCTGGCCGTGGACCCGTCGTCGCCCTTCTCGGGCGGCGCGCTGCTGGGTGACCGCGTCCGTATGTCGGAGCACGCGTCCGACCCGGGCGTGTACATCCGCTCCATGGCCACGCGCGGTCACCTCGGCGGGCTGGCCTGGGCGGCGCCGCAGGCGATCCGCGTCCTGGACGCGGCGGGCTGCGACGTGATCCTCGTCGAGACGGTCGGCGTGGGCCAGTCGGAGGTGGAGATCGCGTCCCAGGCGGACACGTCGGTCGTGCTCCTGGCACCGGGCATGGGCGACGGCATCCAGGCGGCGAAGGCCGGGATCCTGGAGATCGGTGACGTGTACGTGGTCAACAAGGCCGACCGTGACGGTGCCGATGCGACGGCCCGTGAGTTGAACCACATGCTCGGGCTCGGCGAGTCGCGCGGTCCCGGTGACTGGCGGCCGCCGATCGTGAAGACGGTCGCGGTGCGGGGTGAGGGCCTCGACGAGGTCGTCGAGGCCCTGGAGAAGCACCGGGCCTGGATGGAGGAGCGGGGGGTGCTCGAGGAGCGGCGCCTGTCCCGCGCCTCCCGCGAGGTCGAGACCATAGCGGTGACGGCCCTGCGGGAGCGGATCGGCGACCTGCACGGTGACCGTCACCTGGGCGCGCTGGCGGAGCGGATCGTGGCGGGCGAGCTGGATCCGTACCGGGCGGCGGACGAGCTGGTGGCGGGCCTGACGGAGGGCTGAGCAGGGGGTGTTTTCGCCCCCGCCGCCCCTACCCGTCC
>NZ_VMNX01000389.1 GCF_009377235.1 Streptomyces acidicola | reverse complement strand
GTGGGGTACGGGGTGCTGATGCGGCGGGTGCCGGTGGAGGAGCCTTCGGCCCGGCGGTCGGAGTCTCCGGTGGCGAATCCCGTGCCCGAGCAGGCGGCCTGACCTTCTAGGGTCCGTCTTCAAACAAATCTTACCCAGAGCGGGAATGACGCAAGTGTGACCGCCGCTTCGTATGAGGCGGCGGTCTTTTCGTATCGGGTGGCGATGCCTCGGAAGCTCTTGAGGCGGTTGAAGCAGCGTTCGATCACGTTGCGTCGGCGGTAGGTCTCCCGGTCGAATGCTGGTGGTCTGCCGCCGTTGCGGCCGCGGCTCAACCTGTGGCGTTGCTGGTCATTCTTCTCCGGGATGGTGCATGCGATGCCGCGTTTACGCAGGTAGGAACGGAAGCCGCGGGAGCTTTAGGCCTTGTCGGCCACGACCTGGTCGGGCCGGCAGCGTGGTCGGCCCGGTCCGGTCCGGGGAACTCGGATGCGTTCCAGGAGCGGGCATGCGCAGATGCTGTCGTGGCGTTGTCCTGGCGTCACCAGGATCGCGAGCGGTCGTCCTCTGCCGTCACAGGCGAGGTGGACTTTGGTGGTCAGTCCTCCGCGAGATCGACCGAGGGCATGATCGTCCGGTTCGTCCTGATGGTGCAGCCCCCTTTTCGCCCCGTGGCGGCGGCGTGCTGGTGAGCGCGGACGATGGTGGAGTCGATCTGGACCAGCCAGTCGATATCGCCGGCCGCGTCCGCCTCGGCCTGGATGTGCTGCAAGGCTCGGGCGAACACGCCGTCCAAGGCGTAGCGGCGGAAACGGGTGTACACCGTCTTCCACGGGCCGTAACGCTCCGGCAAGTCACGCCAGAAGATCCCGGTCCGGATCTTGTAGACCATCCCGTTGATGACCTGCCGGTCCTCCACGCGCGGCCGCCCCGTGGCAGCCCGTGGTATCAGCGGAGTGAGTAACTCCCACTCCTCAAGGGCGGAGGACCAGCTTCCCCTTCGTACGGCGGCCGAGCAGGTCCTCATGCGCGTCGCGGGCCCGCGCCAGGTCGTACTCCGCGCCGACCAGGGGCCGCAGGCGACGCCGCGCCGTGAGGTCGAGCAGCTCCGCCAGCTCCGCACCGCCGGCACCGTTCCTGACGATGAGTGGGATGACCCAGAAGCCGGCGACGGTGATGCTGTCCACCGCCAGTCGGCTCGGCGCAATCGCGGAGGCTGTCTGCCGGGACGAGGCGCCGTAGGTCACCAGTCGGCCGAGGTGTCCGAGGGTGTCCAGGGCGGCGTCGAGGACGGGGCCGCCGATGGCGTCCAGGACGATGTCGACCGGGTGTCCGTGGTTGGCGTCAAGGACCCGCCCTCGATAGCCTTCCGCGTCGCCGTCGATCGCCGCGTCCGCGCCGAGTTCGAGAGCAAAGGCGCGTTTCTCGTCGGACGACGCTGTGGCGATGATCCGTCCGGCCCCGAACTCCCGGGCCAGTTGGACGACGAGACTGCCGGTCCCGCCCGCGGCGGCATGGACCACCACGCTCTCACCGGGCCTGATACGCGCGACCGACCGCAGCAGATGCCACGCCGTCAGCCCTTGTACGAGAACTGCCAGCGCCTCGCCCGCACCCACCCCCGGCGGCAACGCGACCAGGTGGCGGTCGGCGACGACCGTCTTAGCGGCGTAACCGCCCTGCGGAACGTAGCCGAGGACTCGTCGGCCGGCTGCGGTCCTGCCGACGACTTCCATGCCGGGAATACGGGGCAGCGGGCCTTGGGGGGCGTACGGACCGTCGGTGTGTTCGCCCGCGATCTGCTTGATGTCGCCGAAATTGACACCCGCCGCCTCCACCTGGACCAGAGTCTCGCCCGGCCCCGCCGACGGATCCGGCACATCGGCCTCCTCCAGGACCTCCGGGCCGCCGAACCTCCCGAACCGCATGGCACGCATGAATGCCTTTCCTCGAGATCACTGTTTCCAGCCCGTCCGAAGAGCTGTCCCGCAACGCTGGTCAACGGCCGAGTATGTGCGAAGTACCGTCACCGGGCCGGAAAGCTGGTGCCCCAGGGTTCCTCTTCCAGGAGGAGCCCATTGGCCAGGTAGCTGATGGTGCGGTACCAGCCGGCCAGAACGAGGAGTTCGAGCAGTTGGCCGTCCTCGTAGTGCACGCGCAGGTCGTCCCAGGCAGCCTGCGAGAGCTGCGCCGTGTCGTGCAGTTCGTCGACCGCGCCGAGCAGTGCCGCGTGGTGTGGCGGCCATGAGACGTTCGCCGCAGGATCGGTGTCGGTCGTCGCCTGAAGTTGTTCGGGGCTGAGCCCGGCTTGCCGGGCGAGGCTTGCGGCGTGTACGCCCCACTCGTAGGGACAGCCGGTGCGTGCGGTGACGCGTGCGATGACGAGCTCTCGGTCGATGGCGGGGAGGCTGCCGTGCCCCAGGAGCCCGGCGCCTAGGGCGAACATGCGTGAGGCAAGTTCCGGGTTGCGGTGCAGGACGCGGAACAGCGTGAGCGGCTCGTGCGGCACGTCGGGGGGCATCCACCGGCGGAGTGCCTGGTCGACAGGGGCCGTGTACGGCGGGGTGAGCGGTTCAATGCGCGGCATGCCATACCCCTTGCTTCGATTTTCGAATCAGTATCATGCTTCGAGAAGCGAAGCGCAAGGAGTGGGTGATGGGAGCCAGAGCGCCACGGCCGGGCGTGCCGGTACGGGGGTCCGAGTCGGGCCGTCCGGTCATGGCCGCACTCGATCTGCTCGGACGGCGTTGGACGATGCGCATCCTGTGGGAACTGAGTCAGGCACCGACAGGCTTCCGCGAACTGCAGCGCCGATGCGAGCGTATGTCCTCCAGCGTACTCAGCACCCGCCTCGACGAACTGACCGGCGCCCGCCTGCTCACCCTGCACAGCGACGGCTACCACCTCACGCCACTCGGTCAGGACCTTGTCGAGGCACTGAGTCCGCTTGACGCCTGGAGCCAACGATGGGCAAGGGAAACGGACAACGCTGCGGCCGAGGACTGAAATGGTCGCAGCGCGGCTGGCGCGACCGCGGCGTCGAAGCCATGAGGAGCTTTCTCGGGCGGGCAGCTCGATGAGCGCGCCGAGGACGCAGAGGACGACGGTCACCAGAACAGGGGTGTCGCGCCGGCAGTTGGGGTCTGCGGCCTCGCGACCCGGCGTGACACGACCGCCGCATCCTGTGAAGCAGCGATCTCTCTGGCCTCGTGCCTGCTTTGGGCAAGATCCGTTTGAAGACGGACCCTACCTCCCCGCGTGCGCAGGCCGAGTCACGGAAGTGGTGTACCAGCTGAACTGCAACACATCCGGGGAATGTGTTGCAGCTGCGGATCCGACTGCCTGCGCGCAGTCGCCGTACGCCACGCCCGTGGACGTTGCCCGTGCATGATCACGGCACGACTCTGGGCGCGTAGAACTCGCGGGAAGCAAGAAGGGGGGAGCAGCGGCCCGCCCCACCGAAGGGGACGCGCTGGAGCGCTCCTTCGTCGAGGAGTGCAGGCCTCGGTTCGCTCCAGCAATTCAGCCAGAATGTGTGACACCTTCAGGGAAAGTGTCACAGTGCTCTTGCGGGCGACACGGTCGACCTATACCGCTCCGTGAGCCGCCGCGATCCCATCAATACGTCGAGCCAGATCAAAGTCGGCCTCAGTCAGCTTGTGGCCGACATCGTGCGTAGTGATCCCGAACCGCACGCTCCCCCAGCGCAGGTCGATGTCCGCGTGATGGCCGATGAGCCGCTCGATATCCGCCACGTGCACGATCAGCGCGACGCCACCGTGGTAGCGGATGCTGAACGTCCTGGTGATCTCATCTCCTGCCCGCGACCACCCCGGCAAGTCCCTCAACCGCTCATCAATCTCCGGGTCAGTCAACGGCGTGAGCTCGTCTGCCACGTCATCCCCTCTCCGCACCGGAGCCAGTACGTCCGCAAATTCCCGGCCGATCTGTGCAGCGGCCCACGGCCGCATGGCCCCCTCAAGAGTTCCCAACTCCTTCTTCATACGGTCGGACCCTGTCTCCACTGCGATCTGCACCGCCTGAAGAGCGATCTCCACGGCCTGCTCCGGTTCGTGTGCCGTAGCGGCTGCCGTGGCGTGTCGCGCGAGATAGACGCCCCGGTCACGCCGAGCGGTACTCGGTACGCCATCCAGTACCTGTCTCCACAGCCCACTCGCTTCAGCCCCCAACTCCAACCGTCCGTAGCAAGTGGCCCGCTGCACTTCCAAGTATCCGGGGGTACGGCGACAGGCATTGCCCCACGGCAAATCATCGTCGACGCGATCGAGGAGTCCGGTTGCCTCATCAATGAGTTGGTCCACTGCCCGACGATCACCGAGGAGGCTGGCACCGTGGGCTCGCTGCTGCAACGCCATGACCCGGACCTTGGGCGCCAAGCGCTGCCCCTCCTCCGGGGCAGCATCGCAGAGTTCCACGACCCCATCGACTTCTCGGTCATCGAGAAGCCTGCGGCTCCCTCCTCCCTGGGCGCAGTCCCGACTACTGGCGGCTGCCACGCCAGGCCATTCCGGAGTGCGAGAGCTCACGGAAAGAGCTCGACGAGATGGTGCGCCGGGTCCCGCTCGGCGAGGTGCGGAGTCCCGCGGACTGCTCACGGATGCATCCGCGCCCCCTTCAGCACCTTGTCCACCGCGTTCCTCGGCCCGTACACCGACAGGCCCACCAGGTCCAGCTCCCCCGTCGCCACGGCCCGTACCGCCGCGCGGTTGTCGCGGTCGTTGCCCGTGGTGAAGAGGTCCGAGGTGAAGAGGGCGCGGGGCAGGGCACGGGACAGGGCTCGGGTGTGGGCCGTCCGCAGTGTCTCCTTGGTGCCCTCGAAGATCAGTACGGGCTGGCGGAACATCGGCAGGTACGGGACCCCGTCCGCGTCCTCGTACGCCTCGCCGACCACCTCCGGGAGCTCCGAGCCCAGGCCGCTCACGAGGAACGCGGTCACGTTCAGGCGCTGCCAGGGCTCCAGGTCGTCCCTCAGCAGCACGGCGATCTTGGTGTCGAAGCGGATGGGCCGGATGGGCGCCAGGTCCAGGTCGTTCTCAGGGGTCATGCAATGAACAGTGCCGATCGCCGTGCGGCGGCGTCTTGTACGTTTTTTGCATGGCCCCTGGAAGGGAAGACACGCAGACGAGCAGGCAGATCCGTGACGTGACCGCCTGGCAGCCCCGTGTCCCCGGCGTCGTCGAGGTCTTCCACGCGCACTACACCGAGTACGCGTACCCCATGCACGTCCACGACGCCTGGACGCTTCTCGTCGTCGACGACGGCGCCGTACGGTACGACCTCGACCGGCATGAGCACGGCACCCCGCACGGCACGGTGACGCTGCTGCCGCCGCACGTGCCGCACAACGGGGAACCGGTCACGGAGGCGGGCTTCCGCAAGCGGGTGCTGTACCTGGAGCCGGGCGCACTCGATGCGAGCCTCATCGGGGCGGCCGTCGACGGGCCCGACCTGCGTGATCCGCTGTTGCGGCGGCGCGTGGGCCAGTTGCACGCCGCGCTCGCGCGCCCCGGGGACGAGCTGGAGGCGGAGAGCAGGCTCGTGCTGGTGAGGGAGCGGTTGCGGCTCCATCTGCGCCCCCGGACCGGACACGATCCCCGGACCGGACACGGTCCCCACCCC
>NZ_VMNX01000388.1 GCF_009377235.1 Streptomyces acidicola | reverse complement strand
GTTCGGTGGGGGCCTGCCCGGCGGGGGCCGCGGCCTGTGCGGCCTTGGCCTGTGCGTTCGCGGCCTGTGCGGTCTCGTGCGGGCGGGTCAGGGTGGTGTCAGCCACGGCCGTAGGTCTCCTCGGACTTCCAGAAGTAAATGAACCCGCCGACCCCGGCGAGCAGCGCCCATCCGACGGCGATGGCCCACACGTGGTGGGGGAGCTGGCTCGCGTGGAAGCTGTCGATCAGCGCGAACCGCATGAGGTCGATGTAGACGGCTGCCGGGTTGCACTGCAGCACGAGGTGCACCCAGTGGGGCAGGTCCTGGTGGGAGAGCACCTTGTCGATGCTCCACATCACGCCCGACACGTACATCCAGGTGCGCAGCACGAACGGCATCAGCTGGGCGATGTCGGGGGTCTTCGCGCCGAGCCGGGCCATGATCATCGCGACGCCGGCGTTGAACATGAACTGGAGCGTGAGCGCGGGCACGATCAGCAGCCAGGACGCGGAGACCGGCACCCCGAAGGCGAGCAGGATCACGACCAGCGCGGCCATCGAGAACAGCAACTGCTGGAGCTGCTGGAGCGCGAACGACACCGGGAGCGCGGCACGCGGGAAGTGCAGCGCGCGGACGAGTCCGAGGCTGCCGGAGATGGCCCGCGTCCCCGCCATGATCGAGCTCTGGGTGAACGTCCACACGAACACACCGGTGACCAGGAACGGGATGTAGTCCGGCACGCCCCGGCTGGTGCCCATCAGGACGCCGAAGATGAAGTAGTAGACCGCGGCGTTGAGCAGCGGGTTGGCCACTTGCCAGACCTGGCCGAGCTTCGCCTGGCTGTACTGCGCGGTGAGCTTGGCCGTGGCGAACGCCGTGATGAAGTGCCGGCGCGCCCACAGCTGCCGTACGTACTCGGGCAGGGAGGGCCGCGCGCCGCTGACGCTGAGGCCGTACCGCGCGGCGAGCTGCGCAGGGGACTCCTCGGTGGCTGGTGCCTGCGCGTGGGTCGTGGCGGTCGGCGGTGTGTGGAGGGCTTGGCTGCTCACATCCGCTGCTTTCCGTTGGGGGGCATCCCGTGACGAAGGGGGACTGAGGCTCGTCGTCCCTCCTACGTCGGGACGGGACCGTATCGTCGTAACGCGAGCGTATGTCGAGTGACGTCGGAACGCAACCGTTTCGTCGTAACGCCCTATGCTGGTCGGCATGACTTCCAACGCCGACGCCCCCGAGACGCAGTCGGCGCGGCCTCCGCAGCCGCGCCGCCGGGCCCCCGCCGGGGCGGCCGTGCTCCGTGAGGACGTGACCGAGGCCATCCGGACCGCGGTCTTCGAGGAGCTCGCGGCCGTGGGCTACGGCCGTATGTCCATCGAGGGCATCGCGCGGCGCGCGGGAGTCGGCAAGACGGCGGTGTACCGCCGCTGGCGCTCGAAACTCCACCTGGTCCTGGACCTGGTCTCCGCGGTGGCGGTCCAGGGTCTGCCGATGCCCGACACGGGTTCGCTGGAAGGTGACCTGCGGCTGCTGTACGAGGTCACGTCCCGCGCCCTGCGCCACCCGGTGGCCGGCCAGATCATCCCCGACCTCCAGGCCGAGGCGGCCCGCAACCCCGAGATCGCCGAGGCCATGCAGAAGGCGTTGCGCGAGGGTCAGCAGAGCGTGGCGAGCGGCATCGTCGCGGCGGCGGTCGCCCGCGGTGAGATGCGCGACGGGGTCGACGAGGACCTGACTCTCGACCTGATCTCCGGTCCGCTGTACTGGCGCGCGGTGGTCGTACGGGGCCCGAAGCTGCCGAAGGAGTACCTGGCGAGCCTGGCGCGGGCGACGGCGGCGGCGCTCAAGGCGCTGTAGGGATTCGACTGATCCGGCTCCGCCAGGCTGTCTTGAAGCCGCCGAGTAGCCGAAGGGTGAAACTCCCTTCGGCTACTACTCGGTGTATCTCGGTGTATCTCGGTGTATTAGGGCGTCACAGGGCTCAGCCTGCGGCGCGGTACGCGGCCCAGCTCTGCTGCATCCGCGTCACCTGGCCCGCGGTGAACTGGTACATGCAGGAGTCGTACGTGTAGTCCATGAAGTTGTGGATCGGGTCCGCACCGGCGTCGCGGGCGCAGGTGTCGCGGCCGATCGGGCACTGGTAGGCGGCGCTCTTCTCGGCCGGGGTGTCGGTGACGTAGTCGCCCTGGCCGTTACAGCCCCCCTGGAAGGTGTGGTAGAGCCCCGCCCAGTGGCCGACCTCGTGGGTCGCCGTGTCGCCCTCGTTGTAGTTGGTCGCCGAACCTCCCGGCAGTGAGGCGTCGAGGATGACGATGCCGTCCATGGACGGGTTGGCGGCGTATTCGCTGGGGAAGGTGGCCCAGCCCAGCAGGCCGCCGCCGAGGTTGGCCGTGTAGATGTTGAGCGCGTCGGCCCCGCCCTTGCGCAGGGCGGACTTCATCGCCTTCTCGGTCGTGGAGCCGTATCCGACGTTGTACCAGGCGGAGTTGTCGGTGTAGTCCGTGCCCGCCAGGGTGAACTGGAAGCCGGTGTCGTTGTTGCCGCTGCCCTGACCGGCGTATGCGGCGTTCAGCACGTTCATCTGGGCGTTGATGTCGGCCGAGCTGAGCTGTCCGGTGGGTCCGTCGTGGATGACGTGGAAGTACACCGGGATGGTGGCGGAGGCGGCCGTCGCCGACAGGCCGCGGCCGCTCGTGCGCAGCTTGTCCAGCCTCTTGTTCAGATCCGCGTTCATGGCCTGGGCCTTGGCCTCGCTGATCTCGTTCGGCTCCGCGACGTCCTTGCCCGGTGCCGGGCGGGCCTCACGGGCCGCGGCGCCTGCGGTGTCAGCGCACTCGGCGGCCGTGGTGGCCGTCGTCTTGGCCGAGGCGATTCCGGTCGGCGCCGAGAGCGGCGCGAGCATCAGGGTTCCGGCCACGACGGCCGTGCCGAGCAGGCGTCTGCCTATAAGGGGGGATATCCGGGCGAGCGCACGCATGTTGACTCCTAGCGGATGTGAAGGGAAGAAGCGCAGGTTCTTCCTGGCCACGGCGGAGATTACGTGGACATGCCGAATCCGCAGGAGAGTTGATCAAGACCAATCAAAGCGGGGGTAAACAGGTGCGATTCGGAGATCGAGATCCTTCGTGCCCCGGGATCTGTGACGACGACGTAACGCGGGGGGCGGTCCGTGGGGGTGGTGTGTCTGGATTCGGGATGCGCCGCGCATACCCGCCGTGATCGTTGTGATCTCCTCTTAACAGCCTTTCAGGCGGGCAGGATGTGGCTGGAACCAGCTCTTGACAGCATGCGGGCGTGTAGCTGAACGCATCATGCGTGGGCGGGGGTTCTGGCCCCGCATTACCTCGGCGGTAATCGACACCCCGTGAGCCGTCCAGCATCGTGATCTTCCGAAGGAACAAGGCCTCAAACGGCCATCAATCCCAAGGAGGTTGCAGTCATGTCGACGGCAGAACTTCGTTCACAGGCCAGGACGGACAGGACAGAGGGGAACGCCGTGGTCTGGCTGCGCCGATTTCTCGCCCTGGATGCCGCTGTCACCGGCGTCAACGGGCTCGCCTACCTGGTGGCCTCGGGACCGATAGGGCGGCTGCTCGGGGTGGGTAGCGGGCTCCTGCTCGGGCTCGGCGCCTTCCTGGTGCTGTACGGGGCGGGGGTGGGGTACCTGGCCGGGCGTTCGCGGCCGGCGGTGCCGTTGGTGCAGGCCGTGATCGAGGCCAATGTTCTCTGGGCGATTCTCAGCGTCGTCGCCCTGACCGTCTGGCTCGACGAGCCCAGCACCGCAGGCTGGATCTGGGTCCCGATGCAGGCGGGGACGGTGGGGGGATTCGCCGTCCTGCAGTACATGGCTCTGCGCCGGGTCCGCGCGGACATCGGGCGGAACCGCTGATCAGGCGAGCTGCTGAAGAAACATGGCCGTCTTCGAGTCGGTGGGGAGAAACGCCTCCACCGCCAACTCGGAGACGGTCACGTCCATGGGGGTGTTGAACGTAGTGATCGTCGAAATGAAAGAGAGCGGCTGCCCTTCGACCTCCAGCTGAAACGGCAGCGCGAAGGCGTAGTCCGTGGGGGAGTTACGGTGGCCGCCGTCGGCGGCTGTCTCGTCGGAGCCGTGCTGGTTCGGGGCCGGATAGGCGGTCAGCTCGTCGTGCAGTTGACGCAGCTCGTCCGAGGCTCGCAGCGCGATCTGGCGTTCGATCCGCTCCACGAGATGCGCTCGCCATTCGCCGAAATTGCGGATACGGGGAGCCAGTCCCTGCGGATGCAGGGTGAGCCGCATGGCGTTCATCGGCGGGGTCAGCAGATGTTCCGGGAGACCCCCGAGCAGGGCCTGCACGCCGCGGTTGGCGGCGACGACGTTGTACGTGCCGTCCACCACCAGGGCGGGGTTCGGCTCGTACGCGGCCAGCAGACTGTCGAGACCTGAGCGCACGGCGTTCATCGCCGGAGCCGTCAGAGGGGTTTCGGGATAGGCCGGCGCATAGCCGGCTGCCAACAGCAGTGCGTTCCGGTCCCGCACGGGAACGTCGAGGTGTTCCGCGAGGCGAACCACCATGGCCTGGCTGGGCTTGGCGCGTCCGGTTTCGATGAAGCTGATGTGACGTGCGGAGCTCTCGGCCTTCAAAGCCAGTTCGAGCTGAGTGATCCGGCGTCGCTCACGCCAGCCCCTCAGCAGAGTCCCTACGGCAGGGTCGGTGGTAGTCCTGCCAGTTGTAGTAGTCATGGCGCTGACAGTAATTCAACCAGGGCGGGGTGCTCACATACCGCGTGTCACCAGGTTCACCGGTATGCCCGGCCCCGTGCGAAGGCGATGACGAAGGAGACGGCGGCGACGGCGCACACCAGTATGCCGATGGCCAGGAAGGCGTAGCCCGTGTCGCTGATGCCCGGTTCGGAGCTGACCACGGCCATGCCGAGTGCGGTGGAGACCTTGTGCTCCTTGTCCGGGTGGTCCGCGATGTAGAGGATCTGCGCGGCGACCGCTGCCGCACACGCTGCGGCTCCGGCCAGCAGCAGGCCGCCCGCCGTCCTGCCGTACCAGGGCACGCGGGGGACCAGGGCGACATGCGTGCATCGGGTCAGCAGGGCGCGCCCCAGGTCCGCAGCGCCTCCGGTGAGACCGTCCGCCCGGAGTTGACGACCGTCTTCCAGGCTGATGACGATGCGGTACCCGTTGCCCAGCCGGGTTGCGAGGGAGTTCACCGCATCGCCCTCGACACGGAGCGAGGTGACGCGATCCCAGGACCAGCCCGCGACTCCGCGCCGGGACCCGTGGACCAGGCCGCGCTGCCGCACCTCGAAATACTCCCCGGGCTCGCCGCGCACGGCCCGCGTGATCTGGGTCACCGCGATGGCCACGGCGCCCAGCGCGAGGCCGAGCAGCAAGCCGATCGCCTTGTTGCCGCCGGGCGAGCCGTCGCCCGTCGCGGACACACCCCACACTCCCAGCCAGCCGGAGGGGACGGCTATGAGCAGGGCCCAGCCCGCGTTCACCCACCGCTTCCGGTGATCCACCACGTGTCGGCTGACCACCGGGCCGAGCTCTTCGAGAGCGTCCGCTCCTTCGATACGAGTCACCGGGCAAGTCAAGCACCAGGGCTGTGCGCCCTCAAGATCGGGACACCGCGCGACGGCGGAGCCGAAGATGGCGCGAGGGCGCGCTGTGGGTCACTCAACGGGGCCGGCCTTGAGGGCGGCGAGGAGGGCGTGGAGGGGGGTCGGGCCGGTGGTGAGGTG
>NZ_VMNX01000387.1 GCF_009377235.1 Streptomyces acidicola | reverse complement strand
CACACGCCCGCACCACGCACCCCACCACCCGCAATGCCGCCCGCCGCCGCGCGTCGCACGCCTCCACCAGCCGCCGATGCGTGTGCCGTCGATGCCCGTCGTAGAGGGTCACCCTCAGCGCCCCCTCCCGATACCGCAGCGAGACGTACACCTCGGCATCCGGCGTGAACCGCCACGCACACGCCACGAATTCGGCCACCACCTGCACGGCCGGGTCCACCATGCCGTCCAGCCCGTGCGCCTGGAGCATGGCCCGCGTGGACGCCCGAGCGATCCATGAACTCAACGGCCCGGCGGGCAAGGTGAAGCTGTACGCGAGCGTCTCGGGCCCCGGCGGAGGCGTACTGGCCTCCGGGCGACTCTCCGTGAAAACGGGACAGGCCAGAACAGCGTTCATCGCCGACATGAGCAACTCCTTTGTTGTTGCAGGTGACCCGACGGCACATCGGACTCACACGAGGGCACCTGGGCAGGCTCGCGCCACACACTTCCGACCCAAGCGGGCCGTAGGCGACTCGTCACTGACAGTAGGTCATAAAGGGGTACGTGTGCCACATAGTCCACCGCATTGCCTCCGTTGAACTGGACCAGCGTCACACCCCCGGTGCAGACTGACCCGACCACCAGGAAGAAAGGGCACCGATGCCAACAAGGCCCGCTCCGACGGAACGTCAGAGGCGGCTGGGCGCCGAGCTGCGCAGAATGAGGCTCTCGGCCGGGCGAACCACGGAGTACGCCGCCGGACTGCTCGGGCTGGACCGCACGAAGGTCTCCAACATGGAGTCGGGCGCCCGCGCCACCTCCCCCGAACGAATCCGGATACTCGCCAGCAACTACGACTGTGCGGACGAGCCCTACATCGACGCGCTGGCCGCCATGGCCGACGTGCGCAAGCGGGGATGGTGGCAGCAGTTCAAAGGCTCACTCCCTCAAGGACTGCTGGACGTAGCCGAGTTGGAATGGTTCGCCTCCCGGTTGCGCACCTACCAGACCGTGCACGTCCCTGGGCTCCTCCAACTCGGTGAGTACGCCCGGGCCATCTTCGCCTCCGCGCTCCCGCCCCTGCCGAAGTCGGAGGTCGAACTCCGCGTCGTACAGCGCCTACGACGCCAGCAACTCCTCGACCGGGACCAGCCCGAACCCGTGGACTACGTCGCATACGTTCACGAATGGGCCCTGCGGATGCAGTTCGGGGGCCGACGCGTCACCCGCGAACAGCTCATGCACCTGTGCGAGGCTTCAGAGCGCGACAACGTAGAGGTGCGCGTGCTCCCCGTTGAGGCCGGAGCCTTCCCCGGCGCCGGGCATGCCGTGCTCTACGCCGAAGGTCCCGTACCGCAACTGGACACGGTGCATCTGGACTCCGCACACGGCGGCGAGTTCACTCACTCCGATGCCCAACTCGGCAAGTACCGCGCCCATATGGACTGGTGGCACACCCACACCCTCAAGCCGCTCGACTCGCGCGACTTCATCTTCTCCATCGCCCGCCAACTCTGACCCGAGGAGCCACCATGGCTGACATCACCTGGGAAGAGCCCTTCTGCGCCGAAGGCAACAACTGCTTCCGCCTCGGCACCGACCCCCAAGGCAACGCCTACATAGCCGTCGCCGGCCAGGAAGACACCTACCTCACCGACACCCGCGAAGCGCTCCGCACCCTCATCCGCGACATCAAGGCAGGGAAGGCCGACCACCTCCTCTAGTACTCCGGCGCGTTCCCGCCTGTCCCCGGGAACGGGGCAACCCCCTTGCCCCGAGGGCGGATCCGTTCAGGCGGCGCGTCGCGTTGTCAGTGGCCCCCGATACGTTTGGCAAGTGCCACGGGCCGCAAGGCCACGCCGTGCACAGCGCGACCGGTATGACCGACCGGTACGCCCCGGACGACGTAGGGACACCCATGGAACCCGTATTCGCCGACTTCTCCACCAACCCGGCCCAGCTGTCGAACGCCGTGGTCGCCCACCACCGCTGCGGGATCGCCCCCTCACATCTCGCGCTGGGCGCCGGCGGACACATCAAGGTGGACTTCACGGTGGGCGAGCGGGAGGAGATCGCCGAGGCCGTCGTCACGGTGACCGTTCTCGGTGCGAGCGCTCCGATGGATGTCCTGCTCAACGGCAAGGCCCTCGCGGAGCAGCTGGCGATACCGGGGGACGGGGACGGGGGGCACAGCGACCCGCAGGTCACCGTCCTCAGTGTGCCGGGGGAACTCCTGGCCGCCGGTGACAACCTTCTTGAGGTACGCAACCCGGAGGGCGCGGAAGGACTGCTGCGGCTGCGTGCCGTCACCGTGGACCCCGCGCACGACCGGGACCGGTCGGAGCGGGCCCTGGCGGCCCGGACGGCCAAGCGGTCCGTCGTTGCCTTCAGCACCGAGTTCCGCGCCCCCGGCTCCACCGCCTGGCAGACCGCTCCCCGGCTGCTCTTCCACATCGACAGCGGTGAGCGCGTCATGCCCGCACACCTCGCCTGGCGCGGGGCGGACGGATCGGAGGCGGCGATCGGGCTGCGGGCGGACCTGTCCGGTTTCCTGGGTCACCGGAGGACCGCCGACGGTGCGGTCACCGAGTACCGCGGCACGCTCACCGACCGCTGGGCCTACCCCGAGGGCACGGCCGGAGCTCCACTGCACCGGTTCTCCACCGAGGAGGGTCACGACGGCGCCTGGTCCCCCTCCGGCGAGCTGCGGCTGCTGCTCGACGACGGCGGCGCGCCCGTGGTGCGCGTGTCCTGGACCGACCGGCGCGGCACCACCGCCTCGGTCGTCCTGAGCTCCGCCGGCACGCCCGAGGTGCGGGAACCTGTCGGCGAGCTGCGGGACATCACCCGTACGGTTGCCGGCATCGAGGCGAGCGACGAGTTCGAGATGGCGGGCGAGGTCGCGGAGAACCTGCTCAGCAAGTCCCGGAGCAAGTGGCTGGCGAACGACGACACCGCCGAACTGGACTTCACCCTTGAGCACCCCGCCGCCGTCGCCGTGTACCGGCTGACCTCGGCGAACGACGCCCCCGACCGGGATCCGGAGGACTGGGAGCTGCAGGGATCGCACGACGGCGATCACTGGACGACCGTGGACTCCCGCACCGGCGAACGCTTCAGGAAGCGCCACGAGACGAAGGAGTACTCCGTCGCCTCCCCCGCGTCCTACGCCCACTACCGCCTCAGCATCACCTGCAACCACGGCTCCGACCTGACCCAGCTTTCCCGGGTCCAGTTCCTCTCCGGCGAAGTCCCGGCCGCCGGGCCGTCGCATGGTGCCACCGACTTCACCGGCTACCGCACCACACGCGGGGGCGACCCCGTCGGGTACCGGGGCACGACCGTTCCCGGCCCCTGGTCCGACGCCCCCGGTCAGGAGGAGGGGCAGGGGCCGGAAGCGGGGCAGGCCCTGCAGAAGCTGCTCGCCGGCGACCTGGGTGAGACGGCGCGTGGCCTGGACGACGCCGCCCGGCTCATCGGCAAACTGGCGGAGTACCTGAAGAACTCCTGAAGCCCCGGCGCCGGCACACTCACTCCTCGCCGGTATCTCCCCACAGCGTCCCGATCCACTGTGGGGAGATGCCACAGAAGGCTGCCGTTACGTCAGGCCTTTCGCGTTCCCGTCCCCGTACCCGTCACGAGGACCGGGCCGGTGAAGGTGTTGGCCGTGCAGCCCGGGCCGGAGAGGGTGACCCTGTCGCGGGTGCCCGTGATGGACAGTGCGCCGGTCACCGTGCTGCCGCAGATCTCCACGGTGCCCGCGCCGGAGGTCTGCACCGCACCCGTGATGTCGGAGCCGCGCACCACGAGGCTCGCTCCGGAGGTGACCTGGACGGCGCCGGACAGCTGTGCGTTGTCCAGGCAGGTCGTACCGGACGTGACCAGCAGCGCCTCGCTGTGCTTGCCGGTGATGGTCCGGGTGCAGGAGGGAGACTTCGGCACGCGGGAGCGGTAGTCCAGGGCGAAGGCGAGCTTGCCCGGCTTGGCGTTGCTCAGCGGTAGCGACAGGTCACCGAACTCGCCCTTGGTCTCGCTCTTGCCGTTGTTCCACTCGGCGAGCCGGCCCATCTCGTCGGCGGTGCGCCCGCCCGCTATCACCGTGTCACCGGGAACGTCCGACATCGCCTTGGAGGTGTCGCGGATGGCAGCGAGGTAGGAGTCGAACGACGTCAGGTCGTACTGCGAGAGGTCGTCCCGGTCGCGCAGCCAGGAGCCCCACAGGAACTCCAGGAACTCCGCCGAACCGGCCGCCTGGTCGTAGCCGATGCCGCGCGTGAAGTACACCAGGCTGCGGTAGCGGTCGTCGTGGAAGCGGGACAGACCGAGCCGGGTCGGGAGTTGGTCCACGGTGATGGCGCGGCCGTTCTCGTCCTTCAGCCAGACCTGGTTGTCGTCCTTCATCCTCTGCCAGAAGGCCTCGGTCGACAGTCCGCTCAGGTTGGCCGTCACCCGCAGGCGTATGCGCGTCTTCGGGCCGCCGTCCGCCGCCTCCCAGAACGACGTCAGCGAGTGGTGGCCGTCCGTCAGATACAGCGCGCCGCCCGGGCCGACGACCACGGTCTTCATCGCCCCGAGGCTGTCCTCGGTCTCCTGCCCGGCCGGGATCGAGCAGGTGAAGGAGGACGGGTTGGCGAGCGTGGCGCCCGCGTCCACCGAGGCGGCCTCTCCCTGCCCGTTGGTCTCGCACCAGTCGTCGAACCGCTTGTTGAACTTCCCGCGGTCCTCGTCCTTCGTGCTGGAGTACCGCCCCAGCTTGTAGAAGATCTGGTCGTAGCCGAGGGAGGGCTGCGTGGGCCGGAGCTGGTCGAGGGTGACCTCGATCAGGTCACCCTCCTGGGCCGACGCCGCGCCCCGCGCCTGGGGCGTCGCAGCGACCGCCGGGGTGGCGGCCAGGGCACCGCCCAGCAGGAACGCGCAGCTCATGGCCGCGACTCCCTTGGCCAGGCCGCCTTCGCGCGACGTACGGGCACGGCGGGGGGCAGCCGACGTGCGGACGCGGGCGGGCCGAACGGGGGTCGAGCCGGTCATGGACACTCCTACGGGACGAGTGGCGGGCACGGGCGAACGAAGCAGAGGCAGGGGCGCGTGGCTGGAACCACAACGCGTGCCGGGAACGGCGCATCCCGGCACACCCCGGCGCACATATCCAGCCAGCCGTACCGTCCCGGGGGACGACGCCCGAGTGACCCATTGGCGTCCAGCAGGTAAACGAACGCGTATTGCCCCTGCCCGCAGCCGAGTTGACGAGGTGACACCGGTACCCGCCGTCCTGGGCCGACGTTTCGTGCGACGCTCCGGGTCGGCCAGTTGCAGCACACGTGTCTCGAAGGTCAGACTTCGGTGAGGTACGGCAGTGACGACGGGGGTTGGCTCAAGTGGATGGCGCCGGAAAGGACTTGGGAGCGGCCCGCGGCCGCCGCGATCCCCACGTCCCGGACCAGCCCCAGGAGCAGCCCCACTCACAGCCCCAGGCTCAGGCGCCGGCCCAGACCCACCCTCAGAGCCAACCCCACACTCCGCCCCAGACCCACGCGCAGAGCCAGCCGCAGGCTCCGGCATCGCCCTCCGGCCCGGCGCCGGCTCCTCCCTCGCCTCCGGCCGCGCACACCAACACCCTCTACGGCACCCCGAACATCGCGGGCAGCACCATCCAGGTCGGCGACGTCACCAACCTCCACGTCCACTCGGCGCCCGCCGGCGACCCCGCGAGCGGCCAGGTTCCGCACCCCAGCCCACCCCCGGTT
>NZ_VMNX01000386.1 GCF_009377235.1 Streptomyces acidicola | reverse complement strand
GGCCGCATCGTTTCGCTGGAGCACTTCGGCGCTTCGGCCGACGGCAAGGTCCTCTTCCGCGAGTTCGGCTTCACTGCCGACAACATCACGGCGGCAGCCCAGGAATCCCTCGCCGCCGCCCAGCGCTCCTGACGATTGAGCTGGCCCTGGCACGGGTCGGCCCGTGTGCGGCTGCTGGGACGGCCCGTCCCAGCAGCCTCCCGCGTGCTGCTCAGTCGGCTGGTCAGTACCGGGCTGGTCAGTACCAGGCGGTGCTGGTCAGGGCGTGACCGTCGCAGGCGAGCAGGGCGCGCGACACACGGCCGCTGAGATTCGGAGCGGCCTGAGCGGTGGGCGGAGTGAGGGCCACCAGGACGGCGGCCCCACCGCGGAGAGCAGAGCACTGAGCGATCGACGAACCATGAGTGGACGCGTGGACGGGATCGCCGTTCGCCCTGTCCGTGCGGTTCCTCTTGTTCACTTCATTGACACGAGTCACTCCCGGTCATAGCTTTCGCGCCGGACCCATGGTGTCTGACGGCTTGTCAAGTTGCGTTGCGGTCGGTGCCTCGGTCCGAGATCCGCGACCGTGTACCACCATGGAGGTGATCAAGTGTTACGCCGACCAGCGATGCGCAGACTCGTCACCGGGCTGACCGCCCTCGCGGCCGCCCTCGTGGCCCCGTTGCCCGCCCAGGCGGCTCAGGACCCTGTTGTCGTACGCACCGACGCGGGCTGGGTCCGGGGTGAAACCACCGGTGAGGGACGGCAGTTCCTCGGGATCCCCTACGCCCAGCCGCCCGTCGGGAAACTCCGCTGGAAGGACCCGCGCCCCGTCCGCCCGTGGCAGGGCGTGCGTACCGCGGAGGACTTCGGCAACAGGTGTGTACAGGGCGCGAGCTGGGACCCGGGCTACGAGCAGCCCAGCCACACCGAGGACTGTCTCGACCTCAACGTGTACGTCCCCGAGGACTCCGTACGCCGTCCGGTCATGGTCTGGCTGCACGGAGGCGGGCTCACCGCGGGCGCCGGCGAGGACGTCGTGCCGGACACCTTCGCCCGGCAGACCGGCACGGTCGTCGTGACCGTCAACTACCGCCTGGGCGCCATGGGTTACCTCGCCACGGCCGGACTCGACGACGAGGCCCGCGACGGCGTCTCGGGCAACTTCGGGATGCTCGACCAGCAGGCCGCGCTGCGCTGGGTGCGCGCCAACATCGGCCGCTTCGGCGGCGATCCGGGCCGCGTCACCATCGCGGGCGAGTCGGCGGGAGGCCGCTCGGTCTGCTCCCAGCTGGCCTCCCCGGCCGGCAAGGGCCTGTTCCGGGCCGGCATCATCCAGAGCGGCGCGTACGGCGACTGCGTGGCCCGCGCTCACGACGAGGCGGCCGACCAGGGCGCGGCCTTCATGGAGAAGCTCGGCTGCGCGAGCCTGGCGTGCCTGCGCGACAAGTCCGCCGAGGAGGTCCTGGCCGCACAGCCGGGCTTCGACTGGGCACCCGTGACCGGCGGCGACTTCCTGCCCGTCCAGCCTGCCCAGGCGTTCGCCGAGGGTGCCGCCGCCCGCGTACCCGTCCTCAACGGCGCCAACAAGGACGAGGGACGGCTCTTCGCCTTCGGGCAGTTCGACGCGGGCGGCACCCCGCTCACCGCCGAGCAGTATCCCGCCGTCATGCGGGCGACCTTCGGCGAGCGCGCCCTGGAGCGCTATCCGCTGACGTCGCACCCCTCACCGACCCTCGGGTTCGGCGCCGCCATGGGCGACGTGCTGTTCGCCTGCCCCGCGCTCCGGCTCGACGACGTGCTCGCCGCCCGTGGACCGGTCTACGCGTACGAGTTCGCCGACCGCACCTCACCGCCCTTCGCCTCGCTGCGGAACCTCGGCACGGACTTCGACTTCGGGGCGACCCATGTCAACGAGGTGCAGTACCTCTTCAGGCACTTCGGCCTCGACACCCCGCTGAACGCCGAGCAGCGGGTGCTGTCCCGGCAGATGATCCAGTACTGGGGCTCGTTCATCCGTGACGGCGTGCCGCGTGCGGCAGGGCAGCCGTCACCGCCGGACGGGCGCGATGCCGTGCTCTCCCTGCGGACGGCCTCGGCGGGCGGCAACGTGGTGAGCACCACCGTGCACGGTGAGCACCAGTGCAACCTCTGGGACGCCCCTGCCGTCACAGTGAACAGGTAGGCTGCCCCGGCGTGCGCCCATGGCCGGGCGCACGCCGGAAGCGCAGGATCACTGCCATGGGAGGAGCGGCGTTGCACGTCCAGGAATGGCTCGAATCGGTGCCCCCGATCAGCATCTATCTGCTCGTGGGTCTGGTCATCGGCCTGGAGAGCCTGGGCATTCCGCTGCCCGGTGAGATCATCCTGGTCTCCTCGGCGTTGCTCGCCTCCCAGCACGGTGAGATCGACCCGTTCGTCCTCGGCGCGTGCGCCACCGCGGGCGCGATCATCGGGGACTCCATCGGATACGCGATCGGCCGCAAGGGCGGGCGCCCGCTGCTGGCCTGGCTCGGTGGGAAGTTCCCCAAACACTTCAGCGAGGGGCACATCGCGACCGCCGAGCGGTCCTTCGAGAAGTGGGGCATGTGGGCCGTCTTCTTCGGCCGGTTCGTGGCCCTGCTGCGCATCTTCGCCGGCCCGCTCGCGGGCGTGCTCCGGATGCCGTACTGGAAGTTCCTGACCGCCAACGTCCTCGGCGGCATCCTGTGGGCGGGCGGCACGACCGCGGTCATCTACTACGTGGGTGTGGTCGCCGAGGCCTGGCTCAAGCGGTTCTCGTGGCTGGGGCTGGTGGTGGCGGTGCTGTTCGGTGTGGGTTCCATGCTGATCCTCAAGCGCAAGGCGAAGAAGACGCAGGCCCAGGCCTCGGCGACCGATCCGGAGCCGGTGTCGGCCGCCGAGTAGAGGCCCCTGCCCCTACTCGGCGATGCCGTCATCCCCCATGCGCTTCCCGGTGCGTCCGAGCCAGTTCCACGTAGCCCGCCGCGTTGAGCGCGATCCCCTCCCGCTCCTCCTCCGTCAGCTCCCGCTTGACCTTCGCGGGCACCCCCGCGACAAGCGACCCCGGTGGTACCCGCATGCCCTGGGGCACGAGGGCCTGAGCGGCGACAAGGGACCCCGCGCCGATCACCGCCCCGTTCAGCACGGTCGCCCCCATTCCGATCAGGCAGTCGTCCTCGACGGTGGCCCCGTGCACCACCGCGTTGTGCCCGATCGAGACGCGCTCGCCGATGGAGATCGGGAAACCGGGGTCGACGTGGAGCGTGCAGTTGTCCTGCACGTTGCTTCCGGCCCCCACCACGATCGGTTCGAACTCGGCGCGCAGTACCGCGCCGTACCAGACGCTCGCCTCCGGGTGCAGCGTCACATCGCCGAGCACCACGGACGTCGGCGCCGCGAACGCCGCCTGATCCACCTTCGGGTCCTTGCCGCCCACGCCGGCGATCAGGGCCTCGTGCGTCATCGTTCACTCACTCCTCGTCTCGACGGGCTCGTCGGCTCGTCGGTAGAGGCACCGTAAGCCATCGGTGCCCTCCACCGTGGGGCGAAGATCACAGCCGTACGGCCTCATGGGCACGGCTGTCGCTGAGTACGGTGAGCGGGTGCCCGAGCGCAAGAACACGTTCTCATCCCGGCGTCGCCGTCTGGCGCAGCGCGCCGTCCATGCGGGCTGGGCCTGGGTGCAGCGCACGGGATCCGTGACCGCCGACCACCCCGGGCGGTTCCGTTTCGGCGCGATGGGAACAGGTACCAGGCTGGCCTTCCCGCTCGGCACGGTGTTCGGCGAGCCCTGGATCCACCTCGGCTCCCACTGCATCGTCGGTGAGCAGGTCACGCTGACCGCCGGGCTGATGCCCGACCTCGACCTCGGCCCCGACCCCATCCTGCACATCGGCGACGGCGTCGTCCTCGGCCGCGGCAGCCACGTCATCGCCGACACCACGGTCAGCGTCGGCAGCGACTGCTACTTCGGGCCGTACGTGTACGTGACATCCACGAACCACTCGTACGACGACCCCCACGAGCCCATCGGCAAGCAGTGGCCGCGCATGGAGCCGGTGTCGATCGGGCCCGGCTGCTGGATAGGGACCGGCGCCGTGATCCTCCCCGGGGCGAGGATCGGACGGAACGTGGTCGTGGCCGCGGGCGCGGTCGTCCGGGGTGCCGTGCCCGACCGCTCGGTGGTGGCCGGGGCGCCCGCCAGGGTCGTACGGAGCTGGGACCCGGTGGCGGGCTGGCAGCCTCCGCTGCGGACGCCGGCGCCGGTGCCGATCCCGGACGGGGTGACGCCGGAGCAGTTGCGGGCGCTGGGGGAACTGGGCGAGGGGGCCGCGAAGGCGCTGGCGGAGCCGGCCCAGCAGGGGGAGTCGTAGTCCCAGGGGAGTGTCGTGGGCCCCGGCCGGTTCAGGTGCCGTCGGCGGCGACGCCGCGAGGGACTGCGGGCAGAGCTGTCATGGGGGCGTCGCAGTACAGTGCGGTGAACATGGGGTGCACTACACGGTAGTTCATCATGTTGGACTCTCTCATTCAGAATATTGGACGGAATGTGTCGGACCTCGACCTGCTGACCCAGTCCCTGGCGCGAAACGTCAAGCGCTGGCGCGCCGAGCGCGGCTTCACGCTGGACGCGCTCGCCGCCCGGGCCGGAGTCAGCCGCGGCATGCTCATTCAGATCGAGCAGGCCCGCACCAATCCCAGCCTCGGTACCGTCGTCAAGATCGGCGACGCCCTCGGCGTCAGCATCACCACACTGCTCGACTACGAGCAGGGGCCCAAGGTCCGCGTCGTCCCGGCCAAGCAGGTGGTACGGCTGTGGCACACCGACGCGGGAAGCTACAGCAGGCTCCTCGCCGGTACCGAGGCGCCCGGCCCGCTGGAGATGTGGGAGTGGCGGCTGATGCCGGGCGAGAGCAGCCGGTCGGACCCGCACCCCGTCGGCACGGTCGAGATCGCCCATGTCACGGCGGGCGAGCTGACACTCACCGTCGAGGGCACGGAGTACCGCGTCCCGGCCGGCGACAGCGTCACCTTCGAGGCCAACGCCGCGCACATGTACGGCAATCAGGGCGACGTCCCGACGGAGATGGTGCTGACGGTGTCGGTGCCGCCCGTGCACTGAGACGCCGACTTGCCCGCCTGCGCGGCCTGTTAGCGTGCGGTCATGCGCGCACCCATCGGACACTTCGACCACGCGGCCCCCGCCCCCGACAGTCTGGACGACCTCACCGCCCCGGTCGCCGAGGCCGTACGGAACTGGAGCGGCAGCGTCCCCGCCGACCAGATCGTGTACGTCGACACCGACCCCGAGTGGGCCGACACCGCGGTGTTCGTCCAGCACTACGGGCAGGAGCTGCTCGAACAGTCCGCGAACTGCGTGGTCGTCGCCGGCAAGCGGGGCGGTGAGTCGACGCTGGCCGCGTGCGTCGTCCTGTCCACGACCCGCGTCGACGTGAACGGTGCGGTCCGGCGCCAACTCGGTGCCCGCAAGGCCTCGTTCGCCCCCATGGACACGGCGACCGGGGAGACCGGCATGGAGTACGGCGGCATCACGCCGATCGGACTGCCCGGTCGGTGGCCCGTGCTGGTGGACTCCGCGGTGGTCGACCTGCCGTACGTGCTCGTGGGCAGCGGCCGGCGGCGCGGGAAGTTGCTGGTGCCAGGAAAGGCGTTCGCGGAGCTGCCGAACGCGGTGGTACTGGAGGGGCTCGGGGTCGCCTGACGGGGACTGGGGCGGGGACTGTCTCTTATACACAA
>NZ_VMNX01000385.1 GCF_009377235.1 Streptomyces acidicola | reverse complement strand
GGTCGGGGTGGGGCTGGGGGTCTTCGGCGGGCGTGAGGTTCCCGTCGGAGTCGGCGTCGGCGTCGGTGACTCGGCGGTGGGGGTGGGAGTCGGGTCCGGTGTGGGCGATGCCGTGGCCGTCTCCGCCGTGGGGCGCGTCGAGGGCTGTACGGCAGCCGCCTGCCGCTGGTCCGAGCCGGCCGGCGAGAGCAGGTACACCAGCAGCGGTGCCGCCGCGACGGCCAGTGCGGCGGAGGCGAGGGTGAGGCGGCGCGAGGGCAGCCAGGAGGGCCACCGGGTGCCGCCGGACGCCGTACCGGTCGCAGTCGTACCAGCACCTGTACGTGCTCCCGTACCCGCTCTCGTACGCGCGCCCGCGCTCGCACCGCTCGCGCCCGCGGTGCGCGAGCGGCCCGAGCCGCCCAGGACGTACGCCGTGCCGCCCCACGCCAGCAGCCCCTCGGCCAGCGCCGTGCGCGGGGTGTCGCCCAGGGCGGTCAGCTCCTGGTACGCGCCCGCGCAGTGCCCGCAGTGCGCCATGTGGTCCTGGAGGTCGGGGCTGTGGCGGGGGTTCTCGGGGTGGGCCCCCTCCTCGATGAGGCGCCGGAAGTCCTGGCAGTCCGGGTTGGCCGAACGGGCCAGGAGCGAGGTGAGCACGGACTGGCGCAGAGCCTGGAACGCCGGTTCCGCGCCGTACGTCACGTCCTCGCGTGTGCAGCCCAGGAACGCGGCGGTCCGTTCGTCGGGTTCCTCGTCCACGACGCCGTACCAGACCAGGCCCTGGACCCGCGTCGGCAGCGCCTGGAAGGCGGTGAGCAGCCGTGGCTCGGTGGCGGGTTCCGGCTCGCTGAGTCGGGGCAGCAGGCCCGGGGCGAGGTGGACGGCGCGGTCGTCCGTCGCCCAGGAGGCGGCCACCCGGTGCGTCAGGAGCAGCAGATGGTGCCGCCATGGGGTCTTCGGGTCGAGTCCGCGTACCGTCTCGCCGGCCGCCCGCCTGAAGACCTGCTCGGTGAGTTGGCGGGCGTCCGGTTCGCCGGCCGTGTAGCGGCGGGCGTACGCGAGGAGCACGGCGCGGTGGCGGGCCCGGAGTTCGTCCAGCGCGTGCTGCGCGGTCAAGGTGTCACCGCGGAGGAGGTCGGTGAGCCGCGCATCGGGGGTCGTGGCGCGGACACCGTGCTCGTCGCCGCCCCCGGCCTCGGCACCTGTCACGTCATCCGATTCGTCCTCCGACCCGGCTTCACCGTCGTACCGTTCGCCCCGTGCCATCCCCCTGCCTCCTCACCCCCGTGGGCTCCGTCGCCGCCGTGTCGGCATACCGGCGGGTGTGCGCGCCCATAGTGGTGGAAGGAAACCAGTGGGGAAAGGGGTGCCCGAGAGCAACGGCGCCCCGGACCGGGGCGGTTGGCACGGCGGACCAGGCATTACGGCACCACGAGCAACCGCAGAACTTTTCCCACCCGTGAGGCAGGCCCCGTCCAGGCAGGCCCCGTCCAGGCGGGCCCAGTCCAGGCAGATCTCTGTACGGCAAGCGCCCGATGCCCGACCGAAGTCGGAGCACCGGGCGCGGGCCACGGTGGAGACGGTGGAGAGGGTCACTCCTCGACGGTCAGGCCTTTCCGCAATCGCCCGAGCGTGCGGGACAGGAGCCGGGACACATGCATCTGGGAGATGCCGAGTTCGTCCCCGATCTCGGACTGCGTCATGTTGGCGACGAAGCGCAGCGACAGTATCTTCCGGTCGCGCGGCGGGAGGTCGGCGATCAGCGGCTTCAACGACTCGACGTACTCGATGCCTTCGAGCCCGTGGTCCTCGTAGCCGATCCGGTCCGCCAGCGCGCCCTCGGAGTCGTCCTCCTCCGGCTGTGCGTCCAGCGACGAGGCGGTGTACGCGTTCGATGCCGCCATGCCCTCCACGACCTCGTCGTTGGAGAGGCCCAGGCGCTCCGCCAGCTCTCCCACTGTCGGGGCGCGATCGAGCTTCTGGGCGAGTTCGTCACCGGCCTTCGCCAGGTCGAGGCGCAGCTCCTGCAGTCGGCGCGGGACGCGCACGGACCAGCTCGTGTCGCGGAAGAAGCGCTTGATCTCGCCGATGATGGTCGGCATCGCGAAGGTGGGGAACTCGACGCCGCGGCTGAGCTCGAACCGGTCGATCGCCTTGATCAGGCCGATCGTGCCGACCTGGATGATGTCCTCCATCGGCTCGCTGCGGGAGCGGAACCGGGAAGCGGCGAACTTCACGAGCGCGAGGTTGAGTTCGACCAGGGTGTTGCGTACGTACGAGTATTCGTACGTGCCCTCTTCAAGGGACTCCAGCCGCTCGAAGAGTGTCTTGGACAGGGCCCGTGCGTCTACCGGCCCCACCTCGTCATAGGGGGGTATCTCCGGAAGTCCCTCGAGCCCTTCGGGGAGCTCGTGGGCGAGTTCGTCCTGCGTGTCTTCCAGAGAGGGTGTCGACGCCGCCCTCTGGGTATGCGATGCGTCGAGCCGGGGTGACATGATGTCCTCCATCGTTCTCGGCATATGGCCGCCGATGCCTCTACGTGCACTGCGGTGTGCGGCGCCTCCAAAGCCGGCCGTGTTGTCGGGTGTCTTTACTAGCCCTACCTGCTTTCCCAGCTCCATCGCAAGTGCGCTCCATGGTGAAATGTCCACTTCTGGGCGATTGTTCGGGTGTCGGAGCATGCAGGGAAGGCGTAGTGTTCGATGTCGAGTCAACAGCCACGACGGTCGGGAGAGGGACGGCATGGACCGCGGGACGCTCGGCAGTACGCAGTCGGGCAGGCTTCTGGTCGAGGTGCGGGAAGAGGGCGCCAGCGCCGTCGTGACGCCCTCGGGTGAGTTGGATCACCACACCGCCGATTTGTTGCGAGAACCACTCGACGACTGCCTTGACAACGGGTTTGCACGTCTTGTAGTTGACTGCTCGCACCTGGAGTTCTGTGATTCCACCGGGCTCAACGTCCTGCTGGGTGCCCGACTGAAGGCCGACGCGGCGGGCGGCGGGGTGCACCTCGCGGGGATGCAGCCGGTGGTGGCCAGGGTGTTCGAGATCACGGGAGCGGACGCCGTCTTCACCGTCCACGAGACGCTCGAAGCCGCACTGGGCGGCTAGATCCGCCGCTCACTCCTCCTCCGGCCGGACCGGCCGGACCGCTCGCGATGGCCGACTCGTCTGCCCCTGAGTGAGTGGCGCGTTACTCCTGTCACATGCTCCGCACCGAATAGATGGGTGTTCGGACGGATCGGTCGGGCAGGAGACATCCTGAACATGTCGGCAGCCAACACGGCGGGTGCGCCGCGGGGATCCGGGGGGATCTCCGGAACCACGGACTGAGTCTTGAATCGTGAACTGGTGAATCGGTGAGGTGAAGCGCTGATGAGCACCACCCGGCCTTACTCGCCGGGCGACCGCGGCCCGGAACCGGGCGTCGGCGGCGCTTCCGGGGCGTCCGGAGGGGGCGCGCCCCGAGAGGGTGTGATCGCGGAAGGTGTGCCCGAGGGTCCGCCCGTCTCCGCGCCCGCCGGTGGGGGGCGGACCCGCAGGATGAGTTTCGAGGGCGAGAGCGGGGTCGTGCCGCTCGCCCGGGACTTCACCCGTCAGGCGCTGTACGCGTGGGGCTGGCTCCCCGCCGCGAACGCCGACCAGCGGGCCGCGGCCGAGGACGTCCTGCTGGTCGTCTCCGAACTCGTGACCAACGCCTGCCTGCACGCCGAGGGCCCGGACGAGCTGTGGATCGCCTGCGACAACAAGGTGCTCCGCATCGAGGTCTCCGACCGCGGCGTGGGCCAGCCCGCTCCGCGCACCCCGCACCGCGCGGGGCGGCCCGGCGGGCACGGGATGTTCATCGTCCAACGGCTGTGCCTGGACTGGGGGGTCATACGTACGCCCGGGGCCACGGGGAAGACGGTGTGGGCGGAGGTCGGGGGGCCGGGCGCTCCGCTGGGTTGAGCGGGGGCGCTCTGCTGGGTTGAGCAGGACGACTGCGGGTTGTTGGTTGTCTGCGGGGCCGTTGTGACTGGTCGCGCCCGCGCGGCGGAGCCGCATGGTGATACAGCCCCGCGCCCCTGGGGTGGGTGCTGTCGGCTCCCGTCCGCGGGTTGTCCGTGGCTGGGGCCCCGCGTCCCTCCTTCGCAGCGCTGCTCATCCCCCTGAAACCGGCACACACTTTGTCTTCCCTCTACAAGGGGTCGGGCGTACCTTGAGGCGCCAATCTGATGTTGCGTCAGAATGTGGGGTCCCGAGGTGTCGTACCGGACGTACCAGAAACGAACCGCCGCGCTCGCGTTCGCCGCGGCACTGGCCGGCTCGGCGGTGCTGATGGCCGCCCCCGCGGCCCAGGCCGACGTCGTGGACGTCGAGTACAACTGCAAGACGCCGATCGGTGACAAGTCCGCCGTCTCGCCGATCGACATCAAGGGCGTCAAGAGCGGCAGCGACTACAAGATCACCATGTCGTGGCAGAAGGGCGTCTCGTCCAGCCCGGTGGAGCTGGGCAAGGGCTCGATGAACCCGAGCGCCACCATCAAGCTGGGCGGCGCCGAGAGCGGCACGCTCAACGTGACCGGTCCCGCCAACGCGGAGGCCATCCCCGCCAACACACCCATCAAGATCAGCGACCTGAGCGGCACGTACACCCCGAAGAAGACCGGGAAGGTCACCTTCACACCGGGCGTGCTCACCATCAAGGCGCTCGGCACGACCACCACCTGCACGCCCGGCAACAACCCCGGACCGGGGCTCACGCTCAATGTCACGGCGGCAGGCGGGGGTTCGGGTTCATCGTCCGGGTCTCAGGGCGTTTCCGCGTCCGTCGGATCCGGTGGCTCGGGCGGCTCGGGGAGCGAACTCCCGCAGACCGGCCCGGAGGACTCGGCCGTCGCCCTCGGCACCCTCGGCGGCACGGTGCTGCTCGCGGGCGCGGGGGGCGTGCTGTGGCTGACCCGCAGGAACCAGACGGTACGCCGCTGACCGTCGACGATTCCCCGGCCGGGAGCCGCCGCGGAGCCGTACGACTCGTCCCGCTGGAGCCGCCGATGCGTGTCCTGTTTCTCGTTGCTCTCCTGTTGGCCGCCACGGCCACGGCGCCCGTGGCCGTGGCCGACGACGGCTGGTCCGTCGTGCCGTCGGGCGGTGGGCGGCCTTCCTTCTACGCGGAGGGCGCGCCCGGAGCGGTCCTCCAGGACACGGTGTCGGTGCGCAATCCGTCCGCCGAGCCGCTCAGGGTGCGGCTGAGCGGAGGGAGCTGGGTGGTCTTCGCGGGCGAGGGCGCTCCCGCGCGGACGGTCTCGGTCGAGGTGCCGGCCCGAACGCGCGCGGAGGTGCCGTTCACGGTGAACGTCCCGGCCAGCGTCACTCCCGGCGACCACGCGGACACACTCACCGTCCGCTCGTCCGACGGCCGGTCGAGGACGGTGCGGCTCCGGCTCCGGGTCGGCGGACCCGAGCTGCCCGCACTCACCGTCGAGCGTGTCGCCGTGCGCGGCGAGCGCATCACGTACGAGCTGGTCAACCGCGGTACCACCACGCTGACGCCGAGCCTCGCGGTGCGCGCCGAGGGGCTCTTCGGGCGGCGCCTCCTTGACCGGGCGCCCCGCACCCTGCCGGTCGAACTGCAGCCGGGGCGTCGCGTGCGGCTCGGCGAACCGTGGTCCGAACGGCCCGCGCTGGACGCGGTCGACCTCCGGCTGACCGTCACGGCGGGCGGCGGGGCGGCACGTGACGCGGAGGCGGTGGAGGTGCGGTTCGTGCCCTGGCGGGCGGTGGCCGGAATCGCGGGCGGGGGCGCGGCGG
>NZ_VMNX01000384.1 GCF_009377235.1 Streptomyces acidicola | reverse complement strand
CCCTGGGCCTCCGGCCCTCCCGGCCCCTGGGCCTCCGGCCCTCCCGGCCCTCGACCTCCGGCCCTTCGGCCCGCCGGCCTCCCGGCCCACGGCCTCCTGGGACCCCCAGCCCCCAGACATCGGTCTGACCGCCTCACCCTCACCATGATCCAGAAGTCGTATGACGCGCGTCACCCTCTCGACCCCGCACCGCCGCGATCCCCCGGCTGCCGCGCGGTGAAGCCCGGCTGAACGGGTACCAGCCGGGCGGCGTACTCCCCTTCGACCTCCCCTTCGACCCCTACGGGTAGGGGGAGACACCGCCTCTCCGTGTCATCCCACAGCAGTACAGGAAGTTGATTCCGGGGTCTGACGCTTCTGGATTGCCGATTTGGTCAGATGGAAAGCACCACTCCTCACCGATTCGGGTGAGAATGGCGGCTCGGGGTGGACGACGACGAGTGTGAGGACGTCGCAGCGCGCACGACTCGGCGCGCAGGACGAGGAGCAGGCCGCCGCCTACTACGGAGGTAAGGCAGACATGGCACCGTACGAAACCGACGACAGCGCGAAGGCCGACGAGGCCGAGGACCTGCGCGCCGGGCGCCGCAAGGCGGCGCGGTACGTCGTCCCGGTCACGGTGGTGGGGGTGGCGGCCGCGACGATCGGGCTCGTCCCGGCATTCGCCGGCTCGGGTGACCCCGACCTGCCGAAGATCAGCGCGCAGGAACTCATCGAGAAGATCGCCGCGTCGGACGTACAGCAGGTGTCCGGCACCGTGAAGATCAGCACCGATCTGGGGCTGCCGGACCTGGGCGGGCTGGAGAGCAGCCTCGGAGCGGGCGCGGCCGCGAAGCCTTCCGGCGGTGACGGCGGCTCGACCGCCGAGCCCTCCTCCAAGCTGCTCGAACTCGCCACCGGCACGCACACGGTGCGCGTCGCGGCCGACGGCCCGGACAAGCAGAAGCTGTCGCTGCTGGACAAGACCTCCGAGTACAGCGTCATCCGCAACGGCGACGACGTGTGGGCGTACGACAGCAAGTCGAACGAGGTGTTCCACACGACCGGGGCCGCGGACGTCAAGGAGCACACGAAGGACCAGAAGCAGGACCAGAAGCAGGACCAGAAGTCCGACAAGGGTCTGCCCGAGGACGTTCCGGCCACGCCCCAGAAGCTGGCGGAGGAGGCCCTGAAGGCGGTCGACGACACCACGTCCGTGACCGTCGACGGCAGCGCCCAGGTCGCCGGCCGGGACGCGTACAAGCTGCTCATCAAGCCGAAGGGGTCCGGCTCCACGGTCGGCGCCATCTCCATCGCGGTGGACGCGAAGACCGGGCTGCCGCTGAAGTTCACGCTCACCCCGGCGAGCGGGGGCGCGGCCGTCGTCGACGCGGGCTTCACCCAGGTCGACTTCGCCAAGCCGAGCGCCTCCACCTTCGACTTCACGCCGCCCAAGGGCGCGAAGGTCACCGAAGGGGACGAGCTCAAGGACCAGGGCAAGCACGAGAAGCAGGAAAAGCCGGCACGGTCCGGTGAGGACCTCGGCAAGGAACTGGAGGGCGGCGGCATGAAGACCATCGGCGAGGGCTGGAGCTCCATCGCCGAGTTCGACATGGGCGGCAAGGGCGTACCGTCGGGGGCCAACGGCAACACCGGCAACAGCGACGTCGACGGGTTCCTGAACTCGCTCGGCGACCAGGTCAGCGGCAAGTTCGGCTCCGGTACGGTCTTCAAGACCCGGCTGATCAACGTCCTGATCACGGATGACGGCAAGGCGTACGCCGGAGCGGTCACCAAGGACGCGCTGGTGAAGGCGGCCAACGCGGCGAAGTGAGAACCTGGCCGGCGGGCCGGGGCGGCATCCGCGCCGCACCGGCCCGCCGGCCGTACCCGAGGGGAGCCATGACCGACGCAGCAGCCATTCACACGGAGGGTCTGACCAAGACCTTCCGCGGCGGCCAGGTGGCCGTGGACCACCTGGAACTCACGGTTCCCAGCGGCAGCGTCTTCGGCTTCCTCGGGCCCAACGGCTCCGGCAAGACCACCACCATCCGCATGCTGATGGGCCTGATCGAGCCGACGTCGGGCACCGCCCGGGTGCTCGGCCGGCCCATGCCGGGCGCCGCCCGCACCGTACTGCCGCAGGTGGGCGCCCTCATCGAGGGGCCCGCCCTGTACGGCTTCCTCACCGGGCGGGACAACCTGCTGCGGTACGACGCCGCCGATCCCACCGCCGACCCGCGTACCCGGCGTACGCGGGTCGCGGCCGCGCTGGACCGGGTCGGGCTGGCGGCGGCCGCGGGCAAGAAGGCGAAGGCGTACTCGCTGGGCATGAAGCAGCGGCTGGGGCTGGCGTCGGCTCTCCTCCAGCCGCGCAGGCTGCTCGTCCTCGACGAGCCGACGAACGGGCTCGACCCGCAGGGGATGCGGGAGATCCGCTCCCTGGTACGGGAGTTGGCGTCCGACGGCACCACCGTCTTCCTCTCCTCACACCTCCTCGACGAGATCGAGCAGGTGTGCACGCACGCCGCCGTGATGGCCCAGGGGCGGCTGATCACCCAGGGCGCGGTGGCCGACCTGGCGGCCGGGGCGCGCGGGCGGCTCGTCGTGACCACACCGGACGCCGGGGACGCGGCCCGGGTGCTCAAGGAGCAGGGCGTCGGCGATGTCGTGGTGACGGAGGAGCGGGTGACGGCCGAGCCCCCGGACCGTGACCTCGCGGAGGTGAACGCGGCGCTGGTGACGGCAGGGGTCCGCGTACGCGGTTTCGTCGTCGAAAGGGCCTCGCTGGAGGACGCGTTCGTGGCGCTGACAGGGGAGGGCTTCGATGTCGCAGGCTGAACTGACGGGCCCTGAGCCGATGGGGCCTGGGTCGACGGGGTCTGAGCCGACGGGGCCTGGGTCGACAGGGTCTGGGTCGACGGGGTCTGGGCCGACGGGGCCTGGGCCGACGGGGCCTGGGTCGACAGGGTCTGGGTCGACAGGGTCTGATCCGGCGCAGGCCGACCCCGCGCGGGGGACCGGCCTGCGCAGGCCGGGTCCGCTGTGGACGTTCGGGCTCTTCCGCAGCGAGCTCGTCACCACCTTCCGCCGCTGGCGCACGATCGCGCTGCTCGCCGTACTCGCGGGCGTCCCCGTCCTGGTGGGCATCGCCGTGAAGATCGAGACCAGCGACGGCTCGTCGGTCGGTGGCGGGGGCGGCGGGGGCCCGGCCTTCATCACCCAGATCACCAACAACGGCCTGTTCCTGGTGTTCACGGCGCTGGCCGCGACGCTCCCCTTCTTCCTCCCGATGGCGATCGGAGTGATCGCCGGGGACGCCATCGCGGGCGAGGCCAACGCGGGGACGCTCCGCTATCTGCTCGTCGCACCCGCGGGCCGCACCCGGCTCCTCATCACCAAGTACGCGACGACGATGACGTTCTGCCTCGTCGCCACGCTGGTGGTGGCGGCGTCGGCGCTCGCGGTGGGCGCCCTGCTCTTCCCGCTCGGCGAGCTGACGACCATCTCGGGCACGCGCATCAGCTTCGCCGAGGGGCTGGGCCGGGCCCTGCTCATCGCCCTGGTGGTGGCCGCGTCCCTGATCGGCGTGGCCGCCCTGGGCCTGTTCGTGTCGACCCTGACGAACAGCGGCATCGCGGCGATGACCACGACGGTCGGCCTGCTGATCACCGTCCAGATCCTCGACCAGATCCCGCAGCTCCACACCCTCCAGCCGTACTTCTTCTCCCACTACTGGCTGTCGTTCGCCGACCTGATGCGGGACCCGGTCTACTGGGACGACGTGCAACGCAACCTGGGCCTGCAGTGCCTGTACGCGGCCGTGTTCGGATCGGCGGCGTGGGCGCGGTTCACGGCGAAGGACATAACCGCGTAAGCCCTCCGCCGGGAGGCGGTCAGTGCGCCGTTCCCGCGGTGAGGCGGGCCAGGTCCGCGCTCTCCCGTGGCAGCGGCACGGTGAGGTCGCCGATGCGCCAGGCGGGCATCCAGGGGACGTGGTAGACGTCGATGACGGAGCTGATCAGCTTGACATGCTGGGCCAGTTGGCGGGGCAGGCGGCCGGGTGCGTCGGCGACCAGGACGACGGCGTTGAGGTCGAGCCCCGGCGGTGCGTCGCCGCGCCGGAAGGTGTCCAGGGTGTACGAGATGGCCTCGAGCCCTGTGGCATGCGTCCGCGCGACCAGCAGAATCGACTCGGGTTCGCCGTGTTCGGGGCGAGGCCAGGCGCGCCCGGTGTCATGGCCGCCGAACACGGTCGCGAGCGTGGTGGTGCCCGCCCCGCCGTGCGTGGCGACCCAGGCGAACCGCCGGGGACTCGCGGTGAACCGCTGGGGATTCGTGGCGAATTGCTGAGCACCAGTGATGAAGTACTGGGGATTCACAGGGAGTTGTACGTTCGGTTCCGGTTCCGGTTCCGGTTCTGGCTCCGGCTGCCGCTGCTCCGGCACGGCGACCGGACCGCGTACCCAGATCTCCGGCCCGCTCGGTGCCCGCTGTTCTCGCTGCCCCTGCATATTGCCCTCTCCTCGTCCTCTCCTCCTCGTCTGTTACCGATCTTCGTGGTTGCACGGGCGGTACCGGAAGCGGGGTGTCCGTTCCTGGGACGAGCCTGTGACGCGGCGGTGACGCGGTCGGTGGGGGCGATCGGAGAGACTCGTAGGGGCGGGGCTGCGACTTTCGTGGCTTCTGAGGGTGTGCGGGCGGCTCAGCCCGATGCCGGTTGCTCCCTCTGATGTCTCTCCTCCTGATATCCCTGCCTCTGATGTCCGTTCTCCTGATGTCCTTCTTCTGACCCGAGTGAGGAACCATGTCTCGACTCAGCCGCGAACAGAAGCGGGAACTCGACCGGGAACTCGACCGGGAACTCAAGCCGTCGGAGTTTCCGGAGCAGCGGTCCGGGATGCTCCCGATCGACGTGCGGGTGCCGGCGTCCGGTGAAGGCGCCTCGGTGGGCGGAATGCCGGTGGCGGCCCACCCCGGCGAGCCCCTCCAGAACACCGTCCTCGACTACCTCCACCGCATCGCCCGCGCGGCGGGTCACTCCGTCCTCGCCACCGTCCACGACGAGCGCATCGGCTACGCCGTTCCCCTCCAGATCTCCGTGGACGGCTCCAGCTGCTTCGTGGACGAGCCGGTGAGGGAGGGACGGCCGACGCCGGAGGCCCCAGCCGCTCCCGCCGGTACGGTCGCTCCGCCGACCGGAGAGTTCGGCCCGGCCCCCACCTTCGCACCCCCCAAGGAGCCTGACCCCACTCCCCGCACCACTCCCGAGGACGACGATGCCGCGCCCAGGCCCGCGCCCGTAAGGGAGTTCGCGATCGCCGAGGTCGTGATGGGTGCCCTGGAGGCCGACGAGGCAGAGCCCTCGCTCTTCGCGGAGCCCATCGGACAGATCAACGAGGCCGTGCAGTCGGGCCGGATCGACGAGGCCGCCGAACTGGCCGGGCTCACCACCGCCCAGGCCTCCGCGACCCTGGGCCCGGAGCACCCGGAGGTCCAGTGGCTGCGCGAACTGTCCGCGTACATCGCCTACTTGGCCGGAGACATGCTCGGGTCCTTCCAGCTCTCCCTGGACCTCGCCCGGCTCCGCCACCGTCGGCACGACGCGCGCGCCGCGTACGGCGACGTCCAGAGCGCGGCCGCCGCCTGGCGCGCCGTGCGCGACCCGCACCAGGGCCTGAGCCTGGGCCGCGATCTGATCGAGGTGTGGACCGAGCTCACGGCCGAGGCCGGCCCCGCCGCCGACGACATCGAACAACTTGAGTCGGCGCGCACCCGCATGGGCCGTCTCACGGCCCGCGCCGAGGCGAGCCCGGCCCCGGCCCCGGGGCCAGCCACCGACACGGGGCGTTGACCGGGCCCGCCCGAGCCCACCCCGGGGCCGTGCCGAGC
>NZ_VMNX01000383.1 GCF_009377235.1 Streptomyces acidicola | reverse complement strand
CAACACAACATCGTCCCGATGCCGAGCCGCCACCACCTGCAACCCCACCGGCAGCCCGTCCCCGTCCACCCCCACGGGCACACTCGCCGCCGGCTGCTGCGTCATGTTGAAGGGGTACGTGAACGGGGTCCACCCGGTCCACCGCCGATGCCCCGACCCCTTGGGAACCTCGGCCCCCGCCTCGAACGCCGTGATCGGCAGCGTCGGCGTCACCAACACGTCGTACGACTCATGGAAGCCCCCCATCCGCCGCCCCAACTCCATCCGCACATCCACCGCGGCCAGATAGTCCAGCGCACTGAACCGTGCCCCGAGCGCGCAGATCTCCCGCAGCCCCGGATCCAGCACCTCCCGCTGGTGCGGCCCGAAGTGCTGGGTGACCCGCGCCGCCCCGCTGAACCACAGCACGTGGAAGGCGTCCAGGGGCTCCGTCAGGTCGGGGTCCGTCTCCGAGACGTACGCCCCCAGCCCGGCCAGCCCCTCCACGGCCCGCCGCACCACCGCCGCGACCCCGGGTCGTACGGCCACCTGTCCGCCGAGCGAGGGCGAGTACGCGACCCGCAGCCCGTGCACCCCGCCCCGCAGGGCACCCGTGAACGACCCGGTCACCGGTCCGAGCGCGGACCAGTCCCGCGCGTCCGGCCCGCTGATCACATCCATCAGCAGCGCGGCGTCGGCGGCGTCCCGGCTCAGCGGACCCACGTGCGCGAGGGTGCCGAAGGCGCTCGCGGGATAGAGCGGCACACGCCCGTACGTCGGCTTCAGCCCGAACGTCCCGCAGAAGGAGGCCGGGATGCGCACGCTGCCACCGCCGTCCGTGCCGAGCGCCAGCGGCCCGGCCCCGAGCGCCACGGCGGCCGCCGCGCCCCCGCTCGAACCACCCGCCGTGCGCGACACGTCGTACGGGTTCCGCGTCACCCCGGACAGCGGTGAGTCCGTGACGCCCTTCCAGCCGAACTCCGGGGTCGTCGTCTTGCCGAGGAACACCGCGCCGTGCTCGCGCAGCCGGGCCACGGACGGCGCGTCCTCGTCCCACCTGCCCTTCTCGGAGATCGCCCTGGAGCCCTTGAGCGTGGGTCCGCCGCGCAGCAACAGGATGTCCTTCACCGTCACCGGCACCCCGTCGAGCAGCCCGGCGGGCTCTCCGCGCCGCCAGCGTTCCTCGGACTCCCGCGCGCGGGTGAGCGCGTCGTCCTCGTTCAGGCGTACGAAGGCGTTCACAGCCGGCTGGATGCGATTCGCCCGTTCCAGTGTTGTTCGGGTTGCTTCCACGGGGCTGAAATCGCCCTTGCGGTAGCCGTCGAGGAGTTGTACCGCGGTCAGTTCGGTGAGTTCGGTCATCCGCCCGCCCTCCAGAGAACTCGGCAGCTCAGTGTCCAGGTACGTACCCACGCTTCTTGTCGACCACGTTCGGCAGGGGCTTTCCCGCCTCCCACAGCTCGTACAACTCGACGAACTGCGCCCCCAGCTCGTCCCGCCAGCCCACCGTGTCCCCGCTCATGTGGGGCGAGACGACCAGGCCCGGCACGTCCCACAGCGGGTCGTCCGGCGGCAGGGGCTCGCGGTCGAAGACGTCCAGCGCCGCACCCGCGATCCACTGCCGCGACAGGGCCTCCACCAGCGCGTCCTCCACCACGAGCGGCCCACGCCCGACGTTGATGAACCGTGCCGAGGGCTGCATGATCCCGAACCGGCGGGCGTCGAACATGCCGTACGTGGTCTCCGTCAGCGGGGCGGCCGCGATCACCCAGTCGGCGCGGGACAGCAGCCGGTCCAGGTCGTCCGGGCCGTGGATGCCGGAGCGCGGGGTGCGCCCGACCAGGGCCGCGGTGATGCCGAGGGCCCCGAGCGTGCCGACGATCGCCTGGCCGATGGGCCCCGACCCGACGACGACGGCCCGCGTCCCCGCCACCCGCTGCGTCTCCCGGTGCCGCCACTCGTGGGCGCGCTGGAGTTCCCCGGTCTGCGGCAGGTCCTTCGCCCAGCTCAGGACGAGCGCGGCGACGTACTCGGCGATCGGCTGGTCGAAGACGCCGCGCGCGTTGGTCACCAGGGTGTCCGAGGCGGCGAGCTCCGGGCACATGAGGTGGTCCACGCCCGCGCTCGCCGTGTGCACCCAGCGCGGCCTCGGCCCCTCGCCCGGCCAGGCGTCGCGCACGGCACGCGAGGTGAAGTCCCAGACGAGCAGGACGTCGGCGTGCGGCAGGTGCTCGGCCAGCGAGGACGCGTCCGTGTGCAGGATCCGGGTCCGCCCGGTGAGCCGCCCGAGGCGGGGCGGCGGATCAGTATTCAGGACAAGGAGGATTTTCTTGGACATCTTGGGGAAACCGTTTCGCAACGCGCGTCAGCTTCTCTGAAGGAGGTTCGGGCGTTTTCCTGGCGTTTTCCTGGCGTTTTCCGGTAGGGCTCGCGGGTGGTGAAGTGGGGATCGGGCCGTCTGAGATGCGCGGATTGACCACGCTCGCACCCGAATCTACCTTCGTCAACACGGTTGCGGACTCAGACCGTTGCCCCTTCGTCCCTCTTCGTGAAGGCGGTGCCTGCCATGGACGTCTCTTTTCTCGGCGGTCCGCGCTCGCAGCGCGGTGTCGGTGTCGTGGCACCCTTCGATTTCGCGCTCGACCGCGAGCTGTGGCGGTGGATGCCCGACGAGATCTCGCTGCATCTCACGCGGACCCCGTACGTGCCGGTGGAGGTCAGCCTCGACCTGGCGCGGCTGGTCAGCGAGCACGAGACACTCGGTGACGCGGTTCGTACGCTCAACGCGATCGCGCCCGAGGTCGTCGCGTACGCCTGCACCTCCGGCAGTTTCGTCGGCGGTGTCGCGGGCGAGCGCGCGATGTGCGAGGCCATGACGAGGGCGGGAGCCGTGCCCTCGGTCACCACGTCCGGTGCGCTTCTGGACGCCCTGAACGAGCTGGGCGTACGCCGTCTCGCACTCGTCACGCCCTACACCGTCTCGGTGACCCTGGCGCTGGAGGAGTATCTGGCCGAGGCGGGCATCACGGTCACCGGCCGTGCGTTCATGGGCCTGACCAGGCACATCTGGAAGGTCCCGTACCGGGACGTGGTCGACATGGCCCGCAGGGCGGTCCGCGCCCCGGCGGACGCCCTCTTCATCAGCTGCACGAATCTCCCGACCTACGACGTCATTCCGCAACTGGAAGCGGAGCTGCGCATGCCGGTGATCTCGGCCAACCAGGTGACGATGTGGGCGGCGCTGCGCCATCTGGGTACCCGAGCCGTGGGCCCCTATCAGGCGCTGCTGGACGAGTCGGCGCGCCGGAGTCCCGTACTGCCCGAAGAAGAGCAGCAGGAAGGCTGGACATGACCGCACTCGGTTTCCTCTACCCGGGCCACTCCGCCGAGGACGACTACCCGCGCATCGAACAGCTCCTCGGCAGCGACATCCGCCTTCCCCTGGTCCACACGGACATCGGCGAGGACGCGCACCGTGAGGACGCGCTCCGGGAGATGGGTTCGCCGGAGCGCCTGGCGGCCGGCGTGCAGGAACTGCGTCTGTCCGGCGCCGAGGCCGTCGTCTGGGCGTGCACGTCCGGGAGCTTCGTGTACGGCTGGGAGGGCGCCCAGGAGCAGGTCCGGGCCCTGGCGCGCACGGCGGGCATGCCCGCGTCCTCGACCTCCTTCGCCTTCGCGCACGCGGTACGGGAGCTCGGGGGGCGGCAGGTGGCGGTCGCGGCGACGTACCCGGAGGACGTTGCGGAACTCTTCGCGGCCTTCCTGAAGGACGCCGGTGCGGAGGTGGTGTCGGTCCGGTCCTCCGGCATCATCACGGCGGCGGAGGTCGGTACGTGGGGAGTGGACGAGGTCCTGGCGCTGGCCCGCGCGGGCGACCACCCCGAGGCGGAGCTGGTCCTCCTCCCGGACACCGCCCTCCATACGGCATCCCACCTCCAGGCCCTCGAATCCGCCGTCTCCAAGCCGGTCCTCACCGCCAACCAGGTCACCGTCTGGGAGGCCCTGCGCCTGACCGACCGCCGGGTGAACGCCCCACGACTGGGAACGCTGTTCACGAAGGAACCGATTGTGCAGGTGTGAGCTGGGGAGAACCGCCGCTGTGGTCAGGATCTCTTCGGGGGGAGTCACATGCAGGCGGAAACGGTCATCGCTGTCGCGGCGACGGTCATCGCGCTCGGCTCGCTATGGGTCAGTCACACACAGAGCAACGCCACCCGCCTGCACAACCGGCAGTCGGTCCGGCCCATCCTGCAGATACGGCGCATACATGAGCGAAGAAACCGAAGGGTCGGGCTCCAGGTGATCAACGCCGGGCTCGGCCCCGCCGTCGTCACGGACACCGAGGTGCGGCTGGACGGCGTGGTCGTCGGCAAGTGGGACCGCACGGTCAAGGACCGTATCTTCTCGCCCACGGACTGGCCCTCGACGTATTCGCTGCGGAAGGGGGCCGTGGTCCTCAATGGGGAGCAGACTTTTCTCGTCCGTTTCGACTCCGACGACCCGGACCGACTGGAACGGTTCTGGGACATCGTCGGCCGACGCCTGGTGATCGACATTCACTACGAGTCCGTGTACGGCGGTGAGGGCTTCACCGTCTCGTCACTGCCCCAGGAGTGATCTGGGCGCCCGGGAATAACCGGAGACCGCCTCCTGTTAACCCGCGCGGACAGCGCACGGCACAACCACAGGAGGCACATCGTGACGGCAGACGAGATCCGAGGCGCGGCACAGGGCACCGCCCCCGTCCCCCTCTCCGTCCTGGACCTGGTCACCGTCGGCGCAGGCCGCACCGCCACCGACGCCCTCCGCGCCGGCGTCGAGCTGTCCCGCCTCGCGGAGTCCCGCGGCTACCACCGCTACTGGGTCGCCGAGCACCACTCCATGCCGGGCGTGGCATCGAGCTCCCCCGCCGTGATCCTCGCCCACCTCGCCGCCCACACCACCCGCATCCGCCTCGGCTCGGGCGGCGTGATGCTCCCCAACCACGCCCCCCTGGTCATCGCGGAGCAGTTCGGCACGCTGGAGGCGATGGCCCCGGGCCGTATCGACCTGGGCCTCGGCCGCGCCCCGGGCACGGACGGTGCCACGGCAGCCGCCCTCCGCCGCACCGAGCGCCTCCACGAAGGCGCCGACGACTTCCCCGAGCAGCTCGCGGAGCTCACCCGCTTCCTGGACGACGACTTTCCCGACGGCCACCCCTACAGCCGTATCCACGCCGTCCCGGGCCCCGTCCAGGGGACGTCCCCCGGCGGCGTACAGTCCCCGCACCGCCCGCCCGTCTGGCTCCTCGGTTCCTCCGGCTTCAGCGCCCGCCTCGCCGCCACCCTCGGCCTGCCCTTCGCCTTCGCGCACCACTTCTCCGCGCAGAACACGATCCCGGCCCTCGACCTGTACCGAGAGTCCTTCCGGCCCTCCGCCGTCCTGGACGAGCCCTACGCCCTCATCGGCGTCTCCGCCCTCGCCGCCGAGGACGAGAGGGAGGCCCGCCGTCAGATCATGGCCGCCGCGCTGAACATGGTCCGCCTGCGCACCGGCCGCCCGGGCCTGGTGCCCACCCCGGAGGAGGCGGAGGCGTACGAGTTCAGCCCGATGGAGCGGGAGTTCATCGCGAGCTGGAACTCCAACGTCATCCACGGCACGGTGGAGGAGGTCCGCGTCGGCCTCGACGACCTCCAGAAGCGCACGGGAGCGGACGAGTTGATGATCACCTCCCACGCCCACAGCCCGGACCTGCGCCTGCGCTCGTACGAACTGATCGCGGACGCCTACGGGTTGCCGACGGCGTGAGCCGAGAAGCCCGGGTCTGAGATCTGGTCATTCAGCGCCCAGCGGGCCGAGATCTGTCGTGCCCCCGGAGGCCCAACTGGATAAGGCGGTCGACCGTTTGTGCGATGAGCGTGTGAGGGTCGACAGGGGTGGCGGGGATGGGCGCGGGGGTATCCGCTGGTTGCTGGTGTTCACGGATGATGCGGCGTTGGCGCGTTTCGCTGAGGCGCGGGGTGAGGCGGTGCCCGATCGGGTGGCGGTGTACGGGGCGCGGCTGCTGGATCACGTGATCCCAGGGG
>NZ_VMNX01000382.1 GCF_009377235.1 Streptomyces acidicola | reverse complement strand
CTCCCGCCCCACCCCCTACCGTGGAGACCACCAACCCACGCCCGGCCACCGTCGCCCGAAGGCACACCCCGCCCTCGTCCCGACAGGAGCCAGACACGTGTCCCGCCCCGTGCTCGCTGTGCCGCCCTGGCTTGCTCATGCTCTGCGCGCGCAAAGAGGGCCCGTGCCCTGGAACGCGGTGGTGCGGGGAGCCCTGGCGGCTGGGCCGCTGCTGCTCGGGGCCGTGCTCACCGGACGCACCTCCGTCGGGGTCGTCGCCGCGCTCGGGGCCATGTTCGCCGGGATCAACGACCGGCCCGGGAGCCGGAGGACCTCGGTCAAGCGGATCGGGGTGCCGGCGCTCGCCGGCGCCGGGGGACTGCTCGTCGGGACGTACGCCGGGGAGCATGCACACGCCGTGGTGCTGACTCTTGTGCTCACCCTGCTCGGGTTTCTCGCCGGGAGTGTCAGTGCCATCGGGCCCGTGGCGTCGGGAGCCGGGACGCAGTTGCTCGTCGCCGCGGCCATCGGGGCCGGGATGCCCCTGCCCGAGAGCGGGTGGGAGCGGGCGCTCGCCTTTGTGGCCGGTGCGGGGTGGCTGCTCACCCTGCGGCTCGTACTGCCCACGCCCGGAGCCGTCGCCGGGGACGCGCGGCTGGAGTTCTGGCTCGACTTCCGGTTCGACGGGGAGCGGGACGCCGTCGCCAAGGTGTACGACGCCATCGCGGAACTGCTTGTCGCCACGGGTACGCCCGAAGCCACCGGCCGGCGGGCCGCCCTCACCGCTGCTCTCGATCATGCCCAGGACGCCCTCGCCGGGCCCCGGCTGCGGCGGTACGCGAGTTCGGCGACCGAGCGGCGACTGCACGCCCAGTACGCCGCGGCGCTGCCGCTCGCCGAGGCGGCGACCGCGCTTGCCTGGGCGGGGGACGAAGTGCCCGGCCGTGCCGCGGAGGGGCCACGGCGCCTCGCCGCCGCCGTACGGGCCAACGCGCACACGGGACCGCTGCCGGCGCCCGCTCGTTCCGCGCCCGCCCTGCGCGCTCTGGACGACGCGCTGTTGCAGGCCGCCGAGGCGTTCGACCGCGAGGGCGACACCCAGGAGAACGGGCGCCTGCACCGTCGGCGCCGCACCGCCACGTCACTCGTCCGCTTTGCCCTCGGGTCCGGTGGGCGTGAGTACGGGATGCGGGTCGCCCTGTCCTTCGGGGCCAGTGCCGCCGTGGCACAGGCCCTTCACCACGTCCACTGGTACTGGCTTCCCGCCACGGCTGTCTTCCTGGTCAAGCCCGACCTCGGGCCGCTCGCCTCGCGCGTGCTGAACCGTGCTGCGGGGACCGTGCTGGGGGCGGTCGTCTTCGCCGCCGTGCTGCCGCGGCCCGAGGGACTGATCGCGCTCGTCGCCGTCAGCGGTGCGCTGATTCCCGTCGCCACGCGGCACTTCGCCGCGCAGACCGCCGTCGTCACCGTGCTCGTGCTCGCCCTGGTGATGGTCGGCGGGGAGCCGCAGGCGTCCTGGAGCCGGATCGGTGAGACGCTGCTGGCCTGCGCCATCGTGCTGATCGTCGGCCATCTGCCGATGCCCGGGCAGCGCGGTGGCGGTGTGCGGGCCCGGCTGGCCAAGGCCGGGGACGCCGCGTACGCCTACCTTGCGCACGTGCTCAGCGAGTCCGACGACCGCGCCCGGCGGTGGACCCTGCGCCGCGAGGCCTACCGCACGCTCGCCGAGGCCCACGCCGCGATCGACCTCGCCGCGGCCGAACTCCCCGCCCTGGCCCGGCACACGCAGGGCACCGGCGAGGTCGCGGCCACGCTCGAACGCATCGTCGACACGACCACCGCCTACGCCGTCCACCTCGACGACACGGGACACCTCACGCCCCAGGACACCAAGCGGCTCACCGAACTCCTGGACGAGCTCACCGAGCGCAGCAAGCGGGCGGGGCTGGGCCGCCTGCTGCCGGCGGCCGAGCAGGGCACACTGCCGGGGCTGCGTGCGGCGGGGTAGGCGTATCGCCCAGCCCGCAGCCCCCAGCCCAAGGCCCAAGACCCCGGACCTCGGACCCCAAGCCAGGATTGCCCGTTTACGTCCCCCAGCTGTAGACCCCCGTCGTACCGTGACCGCATGACGCCGTCTCGCGCTGAGCCTCCCGCGGATGCCGCCCATGCCGCCGATGCCGTGGATGCCGCCGATCCCGCGGATCTCCTCATCACCGGCTGCACCGCTCTCGTGCACGACGACGAGGAAGGGATCAGGTTCGTCGAGGACGCCTCGATCGTCGTCCGGGGCGGAGTCATCGAATCCGTCGGGCGGGCCGGGGGCACCGTCACTGTCAGCCGATCTGCCGCTGAGCGCATCGACGCCCGCGGCCAAGTCGCCCTTCCCGGTCTCATCAACTGCCACACCCACGCCCCGATGGTCGCCCTGCGTGGCGTCGCCGAGGACCTGCCGGCCGAGAAGTGGTTCAACGTCGTTGTCTGGCCGATCGAGTCGAACCTCACGCCGAAGGACGTGGAGCTGGGGGCACGGCTGGCCTGTGCCGAGATGATCCGTGGTGGGGTGACCTGTTTCGCTGACCACTACTTCGCGATGGACACGGTCGCCGCCGTGACGGCCGAGAGCGGTCTGCGCGCGCACCTGGGGGAGGCCTACTTCTCCTCGCAGGGGCCCGAAGGGCGCCAGAAGTCACTGGAGTTCGCGCTACGGCACCGGGGTGGCGCGGACGGTCGTATCACCACCGCGCTCGCGCCGCACGCGCCCTACACCGTCGTCGACGCCGACCTCGCCGCGACCGCCGAAATCGCCCTCGAACACGGCCTGCCCGTCCACCTCCACGCCGCGGAGAGCCGCGACCAGACCGACAACAGCCTCGCCCGGCACGGTGTCACTCCCATCGAGGTGCTGGAACGCACCGGGCTCCTCGGGCTGGACGCCGGCGTGCTCATCGCGCACGGCACCGGCATCATCGAGCGCGATCTGCCCGTCCTGGAGCGGGCGACGGGGCCGGTCGCCGTCGCGTCCGCGCCCCGCGGGTACCTGAAGTTCGCCTGGAGCACCACTCCGGTACGGGCCCTGCGTCGCATCGGTGTCCCGGTCGGGCTCGCCACGGACGGGGCCGCCTCGAACAACTCGCTCGACGTGTGGGAGTCCATGGCGCTCACCGCGCTCCTGCAGAAGTCGACCGAGGGCGACCCGCGCTGGCTGACATCGCGGCAGGCGCTGCACCACGCCACGCTCCAGAGCGCCCGGGCTGTCGGACTGGGGGAGCGTATCGGCAGTCTCGCCCCCGGCAGGCGCGCCGACATCATCCTCGTCGACGTCACGGGCCCGCACACCCAGCCCGTTCACGACCTCGCCGCCACCCTCGTGCACAGTGCCCGCTCCTCCGACGTCCGCACCACGATCGTCGACGGGCGCGTCCTCATGCGCGACCGGGAACTCCTCACCATCGACGTCCCCGCGACTGTACGGGAGCTCGGTGAGCGCCTGCCCGCGCTCGTCGACCGCAGCCACGGGACGCGGATCCAGGAGTACGACAAGCCGCCGGAGTGACACCCGGACCGCGCACAAGCGGGACACGGTACGAGCCGTGTCCGGCGCGGAAAGTCACCCAGCAGGGCGGTTTCCGAGAGCTCCCTCACCGTTCGGCGTTGACCAGGTGTCAACTGCGTCTCAGTACCGTCACGTCAAGAGCCGTTCACCTCAGGGAGGGCGTTTAACTCTACGACTACTGGCTTCACATGGAGGTGCAGGGTGAACGGGCGAACAGTGCTGGAGCGCTTCCCCGCCGGCGGGCCGCGCGGATCGTGGCCGGCGGAGGAGTTCGCGCAGGCGCGCCGCCTGGAGGGCCAGGCCGCGGAGGTCGTCATGGACCTCGCCACCGACACGTTTCTGGTGATCGTGCGCGGAGCCGACTCCGGAGAGTGACCTTTCTGCGCCGTCGGGGCCCAGCGCGCTGACGGATTCGTCAGCCCGCCTCCCTCGTCGGCACCTTCGCCGTGAACTGCTCCGCCTGGAGCGAGTACAGCTCCGCGTAGACGCCACCCGTGGCCAGGAGTTCCTCGGGGGAACCGGACTCGACCAGGCGGCCCTGGTCGAGGACGTGCACCAGGTCGGCATGGCGCACCGAGGCCAGACGGTGCGTGATGAGGATGACCGTCTGGCCGGTGCCCGCCAGGGCTCGGATCTTCTCGAAGACCTCCAGCTCGGCGCGGGCGTCGAGGGCCGCGGTCGGCTCGTCCACGATCAGGATGTGCCCGCGCCGGTAGGCCGCACGCGCGATGCCGAGCCGCTGCCACTGGCCCCCGGAGAGCTCGTGCCCGCCGCTGAAGCCCCTGGCCAGCAGGGTGTCGAGGCCCCGCGGAAGATCGGCCACCACGTCCTGGGCCCCCGCTTCGGCGACCGACGAGGAGACGCGCTCGTCGGTCGGCGTCGCCGACGGGCGGCCCACCGCGACGTTCACACGGGCCGTGAACGGCCACCGTTTGAAGTCCTGCGCCACCATGGCGATGCGCTCGGCGAGTTGCTGCCGGTCGGCGGTCGTCGCGTCCACGTCGTCCCACAGGATGCGGCCCCGGTCCGGCGCGTACAGCCCGGCGAGCAGCTTGACCAGGGTGGTCTTGCCCGAGCCGTTCTCGCCGACGAGTGCCACGATCTTGCCTAGGGGCACGGTCAGCGTCACATCGGACAGAGCGGGCCGGGTCGCCTTGCCCGGGTATGTGAAGGTGACGTTCTCCAGGCGGATCTCCCGCGGATTCGCGGGCAGAGGATCCCCGCCCACCGGGATCGCGCGCTTGGCCGCCTCCACGTACAGGCGCTGCATGTCGCCCACGAACAGGGCCTCCTCGTGCAGGGAGTTGAGCTCCAGGACGAGGGTGTCGAGGCTGGCGGAGCCGGTACGGATCGCGATGACCGCCGTCCCCGCCACGGAGAGCGCCATGGCACCGGCGAGCAGCAGGCCGCCGAGGGTCGCGTAGGTCGCCACGGTCGCGATCCCCGTCCAGGCCGCGGCGATCAGTCCGGTACGGGCCGCCAGGCGGGCCAGGCGCTCCTGCTCGGCCTCCGCCGACTCCGACATCGAACGGAAGTGGCGCAGCAGGAACGGGCCGACGCCGTGCACGCGGACCTCCGGGGCCGCCTCGGGCTCGGTCAGCAGGCTGCTGATCAGGTGCCCCGCGCGCGTGTGCTGCACCCAAGTGTGGAAGGACTCGTAACGGCGCCGGGCGATGGTCAGGGCGCTCCAGGCGCTCGGCAGCGTCATGGTGACGAGGAGCGGGAGCAGGGCCGGGTGCAGCACGGTCAGCACTCCCGCCGCCGCGACCAGCGAGATCATCGCGTTCACCACGCGCGCGGAGTACGAGATCATCCGGCGGGCCGCTTGGGCGCCGTACTTCGCGGTGTCGAGCAGCTTGTGGAAGGCGTCGTCCTCGATGGCGGCCAGCTCCACGGCCGCCGCCCGCTCCAGGTACAGCTCGGTCGCCACGCGCTCGACCTTCGGCTCCAGGCGGCCGGTGCCGTACGTCGAGGCGGCGCGCAGCAGCGCGGCCAGCAGCATGACGGCGGCGAGGGCGGTGAGGGCCGGAGCGGCCCCCTGCAGCCGGTCCTCGACCGGACCGCCGGCCATCAGCCGGGCCAGGACGGTGTTGACCGCCAGCAGGCTCACAGCCTGGGCCAGGCCCCGGCCGACCTCGGCGGCCAGTACGGTGCGGGCGGCGCGCCGGTCCGCCTGCCAGGCCAGCCGGAAACTGGAGGCGAGCAGCGACGGCAGCCGCCTCACCATGGCGCGGAGGTTCAGCTCCAGGAACGCGTCGGCGTGCTGCGACCAGCCCATGTCGTACCGGAGCGGCCCGCCGAAGAGGAGTACCTCGGAGTCGGAGGTCTCCGGCCGGCCGTTCTTGCCACCTGTGCGCGTCGCGCGTTTGTCCGAGCCGGGCGCTTTCCCCACCCTGGGCCTCCCCCGATCGTCGACGAACGGCCACTATCGCGGGGCGGACCGCGGGGGACCAGAGCGCGCGGCCGTCTCGCGGCGGCTCGTACGGGGCGCGCCGGGCGCGAGCCGCCGTACGTATGTGAGCGGGGAGTGCGGGCC
>NZ_VMNX01000381.1 GCF_009377235.1 Streptomyces acidicola | reverse complement strand
GCATCAGGGCGGTGATGCGGTTCAGCGCGGTGTTCGGGTCGGTGCGGCTGTACTGGAAGCAGCCGTGCCGGCAGGTGTTGCCGAGGACCGGCGCGAGGTCGAAGCGGAAGCCGTCGACACCGAGGGTGTCTTTCCAGTAGGCCAGCGAATCGGTGATCAGGTCTCGTGTGACGGGGTTGTACGTGTTGACGTTGCCGCCGACGCCGGTGTTGTCCCACGGACTCTGCATGTCACTGGTGAGTGAGTAGTAGGTGGGGTTGTCCAGGCCGCGCAGGGAGAACAGGTTGTAGGTGTTCTTGTCGCTCGCGTTCCAGGGACCGCCCTCACCGGTGTGGTTGTAGACGACGTCAGTGAAGACCTTGATCCCTTTGTCGTGGAATGCTTTCACCATCTCCTTGAACTCGCGGGTGGGACCTCCGGCGCTCCGGTCGGCGGCGTAACGGCGGTCCGGCGCGAAGTAGTTGAGGGTGGAGTAGCCCCAGTAGTTGTCCCCGGCCGTGCTGGTCGGGTTCACGTCGTTGGCGTCGTTCTGGGTCTCCTGCACGGGCAGGAACTCCACCGCGGTGACGCCGAGGGCGGCCAGGTCGGCGGCCTTGAGGGCAGCGCCCTTGTAGGTGCCGCGGTAGGCGGCGGGCACGGACGGGTCGTTCTTGGTGAGTCCGCGCACATGCACTTCGTAGACGACGTCGTCCTTGAGGGCCCGGGTGGGCTTGGTCCCGGTGCTGGTGGCGTCCGCGGCCAGGACGATGCCCTTGGGGGCCTGTGGGGCGCTGTCGACGGCGCGGTGCTGAGGGCCGGTGCCGTAGACCGAGGCATCGGGGGCGGTGGGGGTGACCGGGTCGTGGGTGAGCTCACGGGCGTAGGGGTCGGTCAGCAGCTTGTTCGGGTTGAACCGGTTGCCGGCCGCGTCGACGTCCGTGACGAAGCCCGCGGTTGAACCCTTGGTCCACGCCGCGTTGTAGGGCCAGTTGGGTCCCCAGGCCCGGTAACCGTAGGAGACCGGGCCGGTGATGCCGTACTGCTGCTCGAGCGTGGCCTTGGGGACCGTCACGGACCAGACGTTGGTCGCGGAGTCCTTGGTGAGCTGGAGGGCGGCTGCCTCCTGGCTGCCGGTCGCCGTCCGGTACAGGTACAGGTCGATGCGGGTGGCGCGGGAGGAGTAGATCCGGAACTCCACGTTCGCGCCGGTCGTGTCGTAACGGGCACCCAGCGGTCCACCGCTCGCGGCCGCGGCCGGGGTGGTGAGGCCGCCGGGGGCGAGCGGTGCGGCGAGAGCCGCGGTGGCGGCGAGGACCGCTGTGGCGGTGCGTATGCCAAGGCGGCGTCTTCTGGGCGTGCGGGCAGGGGGGAACGAAGACACGGCGGCTCCTGAAGGTAGGCAGGGAGAGCCCCCGGCGCCGGTCCCAGGCGCCGTTGGTTTGAAAGAAGTTGCTGAATCTTGCCGAAAAATAGTGCAACCTTTGAGTGTGGTAAAGGCCTCGCGCACGATCGGAAGGTCCGCAACATCGCGGCGACCGCGATGACGGCTTCGTGCTCGCTGAGCTGACGTCGGCACGCGCCGGCCCTCGCTCCGGCAGCCGCATCGCGTCCGCTGCCGGGGCCGTTGTCGTGCCGCAGCGGTGCCGCAGCGGTGCCGCAGCGGTGCCGCAGCAGTGCCGCAACGGTGCTGGACCACAGCCCGTGCCCGCGCGGGGTGGAGCGCATCGCCATTTCGGTCGAGGGTGCGGCCTCCTATCGTGTCTACCGCGGCGGCGCCCAGGTCGGCACGCCGGCCTCGATCTCCTTCACCGACACCGGGCTCTCCTCCAGCACCACCTACGGCTACACCGTGGCCGCCGTTGACGGCTCCGGCGAGGTGGGTGTGTCCTCGGCAGAAGTCCAGGCCACGACCACCGGCGCGACCCACCAGTGCTACTCCGACAACAACTACAACCAGGTGGCCGCCGACCGGGCCCACCAGAGTCTCGGGTACGTCTACGCCAACGGCTCCAACCAGTACATGGGCCTGTACAACCTGTTCGAGACCCACACCCTGGAGGAGACCGGCCCCGGTTACTTCGTGATCGCCGACTCTGGTTGCCCCTCCTGAGCGGGGCGGTCGTCAGCCGGTGAACCCGCCACCGCAGCGCGCTGGAGTCCCATCTCGGGCGCATGCGGGCCATGCACGACGACCCCGAGCGCTATCTCGTGGCCGACCTCGCCTTCCACCGGGCGCTGGCCGAGGCTTCGCACAACAGCGCCCTGGCCGGGTTCCAGGCCCGCCTCGAATCCCTGGTCGCCGTGTGGATCCGGCAGAACATCCGCAAGCCGGGGGAGGGGAAGCTCGCCGAGCACGACGCTGTGCTCATGGCCGTGCGCGCCAAGGACGCGAAGGGGGCGCGGGCCGCGATGCACGCGCACATGGACTCGGCCACCCGGAGGCTGCGGGCGCAACTGGGCCGAGCCTGACGCAGCTGGGCCGAGCCTGAGGCGGCGGTCGGCGTCGCACCGGGCGCCTCGGGCATCCGGGTGTGCGACACCGCGGCCCGGGGCCTGCCGCGCCGCCTCGTCGCGCCGTGGTCTCCGGTGACGGAACCCCGTGTGCCCGCACCGTCCCGCGAGTAGAGTGACACCCCACTCCGACTCCCCTCCACCGCACTGGAAGTGACGGGCTCTCATGGGTTTGGTGGTGCAGGACCGTACGTTCCTGGAGGCCCTTGACGACAAAGCGCGGAAGGATCTGCTCCGTATCAGTGGGGAGCGCACCTTCCGGCCGGACGAGCACCTTCTGCTGGAGCGGGACGACAGCACCCATGTGCTGGTGCTCGTGGAGGGGTGGGCCGTCGTGTCGACGGCGGTCGAACGCTCGTCGGCCCGGCTGATCCTCGCCCTTCGGCGGCGGGGCGAAGTCGTCGGGGAAATGGCCGCTTTCGGCAATGCCACCCGGAGCGCCACCGTCACGGCCCTGGGACCGGTACGCGCCCTGGTGGTGTCCGGCGCCCGTTTCCGTGCCTTTGTCGGGCGTGATCCACAGGTCGGGGCTCTGCTCATGACCCAGTTCGCGGCCCGGCTCCGTACCGCCGACGAGGAGCGCCGGGCGCTGGCCTCGCTGACGGTGCTGCAGCGCGTGGCCGCGCGGCTGCTGGAACTGGCCGAGCTGCAGGGACACCCGGCCCCCCGGAGCGAGCGCCCGGGAGCGGCACGTGGTCCGGTGCCGGACGGAGAGGAGCCGAGACCCGGCGCGGGCGCGCGGATACCGGGCGGGGCGGCGCGGACGCAGGGGCGCGCGGCCGCCGGTGGCGCCGGCACCGGCACCGGCACCGGTCCCCGCGGTACGGCGGCGATGGGACGCCCGACGCGCCAGGAAGGTCCGCGGGCCGTACCCGTGCCCTCGCTCGCTTCCCCGGATCGGCGTCCGGTGTCCTCCCCTCGCCCCCCGGCCGACGAGTTCCCCGTGCTCGCGGAACTGGCCCAGCACGACCTCGCGGACGCCGTGGGGGCGACGCGGGAGGCAGTGGCCAAGGCACTGCGTTTGCTGCGGAGCGCCGGTGTCGTGCGGACCAGGCCCCGGCGGGTCGAGCTGATCGACCGCGATGCACTGCGGCTGCTGGCGGCCGGAGGGAACATCGGGTTTCCGGGCCGCTGAGTCCGGTCTGCCGGCCCCGGTCCACTGACGTCGGCCTGCAGATCCCGGCCCGTTGAACGCGGCTCGTTGACCCGACCCGTTGACCCCGGTCCATTGGCCCCGATCAGCTGACCCCGGTTCTTTTCACCACCGGCCGATGGTCTCGGCCCGGCGCCTCCCCCGGTGATCTTCAACCGGGCTTCCCTCCGGCCGTCCAATGCCCGCGCCTCCCGTTTCCCCGCGGGTGAACCACGAGGTGAGCTACGGGGTGCGTCACGGCTACGCCCCGTTCCGATCAGCCGCATGAGTCTGTGTCAAGAGTTCCTCGCGGTGGTGTTGGTGTGCGGAGTGAAGTGCGGTGCCTCCGTGCACGGCGCGCGCTTTCCGGTCCGCGATCCATGTGCTGCGACGGGATGTGTAAACGACCACATCCACCGGCAGGGGAAGCCGACATGCTGACGTGCAGTCACTGAACGACAGGGGAGGGCCGGATGGCCGACGGTGCCGTCTACAAGACCTTGATGAGCGTGGATGCCCGTGGATCCGGGACCTATCTCAACGGAGCGAAGCGCCGGATGCGCGCACAGATCTACGACCTCGCCCACGCGTCCTTCGCCGCCTGCGGAGTCGCGCGGACCATGCTCCACCTGGAGGACCGCGGCGACGGGTTCATCGCCGCGGTGGACTCGCGGATCCCGCCGGTACAGATCCTCGGCACCTGGCTCACCGAGATGCACCAGCGGCAGCGCGTCCAGAACGAGGACCTGGCCCGCCGGCTCGGGCTGCGCGTCGGAGTGCACGTGGGGCCGGTCGAGCACGACGACGAGGGGCTGTCGGGCGAGGCCATGGACCTGGTCTGCCGACTGGCGGACTCGTCGGTGGCACGCACGGTGCTGGAGCACTCGGGGCGCGATCTGGTCTGTGTGGTCTCCGAGTCGCTCCACCACGAGGTGGTACGGCACGGCGGGCGTTTCGTGGAGCCCGGCTCCTACCGCTCGGCACGGATCACGCTCAAGGAGGGGCCGGTCACCGCGTGGTTCCACGTGCCGGGGGAGCCAAGACCGGAGCTGCCGGGGGACGAGGGTTTCGGAGTACTTCCCGCAGACGCGCCCACGGGGGATCACGGGGGCGGCGCGGCTGCGGGGGGCGATGCGGAGGGCCGGAGGAAGCGGACGGACGCGGGGGGCGCCACCCCGTCCGCGGGCGTCCGGCCCTCCGCGGACGGAGGCCGCCCGACACGTGAGTCCGACGACTGGCCGGCCGGCGAGGAGGCGGGCTCCGGCGCCCGGTGGGACATCCACGTGACCGGCGGGACCAGCGTCGCCCAGCACCGCGCCGTGTTCCACGGGCCGGTCAGCTTCGGCGGTACGGACCGTGCCGCGAGGGACGACGACGGTTCCGAGGAGGGCCGTTGAACGGCGACGGCATGGGCGGGGGCCCCGTCGCGGTCGGACCGCAGGACGCCGTCGGCGCCCCCTCTCCCCGGGAGCAGTACGACCAGTACGACCAAGGCAGCGACCGCGGTTCCGCCGGGCGTGACGAGGCCCAGGGACACGGTCGGGCCCAGGGACGCGACGAGGACCCGGGACGCGACAGGAACCCTGGACGCGACAGGAACCCTGGACACGACAAGGAACCGGAACGCGACGAGGACCAGAAGGACACGGACGCGCAGGCCGGTGAGGACCGCGCCGAGTGGAGGGCGCGGCAGGAGGAGCGCTTTCGGGAAGCGATGCGGGACCCGCTGGGCGACGACAGCGTGCCCGGAGAAGCACGCGCCGCGGCCCGCGCCCAGCGCGCCGCACAGGCTCGCTTCGACGTCCGCGGCAACAGCAGCGTCTTCGACCGCAGCCGCTTCGCCCACGCGCACTTCGGTGACGTCTATGTGGGAGCGCGGGACGGGGCGGCCCCGGTCTTCGGGGACGTGCCCGAGGACGAGCTGGACCGGCTGCGGCAGGTCTACCGGCCCCCGGTCGGCTACCCCGCTCTCAAGGAGGTGCTGCGCGGCCGCCGCGTCCTGGTGCTGGGCGGTCCGCCCGGCACGGGGCGGCTGACGACCGGGCTCTGCCTGCTCGACGAGCTCACCGCGGCCACGCGTGAACCGGCCTCCGCGACTCGGACGCAGGAGACCGCGGCGACGCCTGTGCAAGAGACCTTCGCGACGCGTACGCCCCGGACCAGCCACGAGACGGTCGCCGGTACGGCGGTCCGGGGGCGCGCCACCAGGCTCGCCCCGTCCGACCTCGGGCTGATGTCCGGCGACCTGGATTCGCTGGTCGACGGTGTTCCGGACGGCGGCGGCTTCATCGTCCAGTTTCCCGAACTGCCCGGTGACTGGACCGCACCGCAGGAACCACATCTCGACGCACTCGCCGCGCGCCTCGCCGCGAAGCGGGCCTACGCGGTGCTCGTCGTCTCCCCCTCCTCACCCGCGGGGCACCTGCTGACCGGCCGCTACGGCCGGCCCTGCCC
>NZ_VMNX01000380.1 GCF_009377235.1 Streptomyces acidicola | reverse complement strand
GTGCGGGAGGGGGGAGGCGGTTTAAGGTTAGCCTCGCCTAAGCGTGGCCGGATCGGCCTCGCCCAAGCGCGGCCGCGTCCGAGTCCCGCGAGCGCAGCCCGAGTCCGAACCCCAGGAGTCACCCATGTCCGTCCGCAGCCGCCGCCGCGGGACCACTGCCACCGCCCTCGCCTTCGTCGCCGCGCTCTCCCTCGCGGCCTGCGGGTCCGGGTCCGGATCGGAATCGGGGGAGGGCGGCTCGGGATCGGGGAAGTCCGACAACGGCGGCGGCAGCAAATCCGTCGCCCAGGGCGGCGAGGACTTCGCGAAGGCGGCCGAGGAGACGGCGAAGATGGGGACCACGGCCAAGGCCGGAGAGTTCCCGCGCACCATCAAGCACGCCATGGGCGAGACCGAACTCAAGGCGCGCCCCACCCGGGTCGTCGTCCTTGACGTCGGTGAACTGGACAACGTCGTCTCGCTCGGTGTGAAGCCCGTCGGCTACGCGCCCACCGAGGGCTCGGCCGCCATCCCCTCGTACCTGAAGAAGGACGCGGGCAACCCCGAGAACGTCGGCACGATCAACTCCCTCAACCTGGAGGCGATCGCGAACCTCGAACCCGACCTGATCCTCGGCAGCGAACTGCGCGCCGCGAAGCTGTACCCGCAGCTCTCCGAGATCGCCCCCACCGTGTTCTCCATCCGCCCGGGCTTCACCTGGAAGGAGAACTACCTCCTCAACGCCGCCGCCCTGGACCGGACGGCGGAGGCGAAGACCGAGCTCGACGCGTACGAGGAGAAGGCGAAGCAGCTCGGCGACGACCTCGGCGACGACAAGCCGACCGTCACCATGCTCCGCTACATGCCGGGCATGATCCGCCTCTACGCGAAGGCCTCGTTCATCGGCACGATCCTCCAGGACGTCGGTATCCCGCGCCCCAAGAACCAGCAGATCAACGACCTCGCGGTGGAGATCAGCCCGGAGCGGATCGACGAGGCCGGCGCCGACTGGATCTTCACGGGTGTGTACGGCGACGACAAGAAGACGGACCGCTCGACCGTCCAGGACAACCCGCTCTGGGAGAAGCTGGACGCGGTCAAGGGCGGCCAGGCCAAGGACGTACCGGACGAGACCTGGTACCTCGGTCTGGGCGTCACGGCCGCGAACGAGGTCCTCGGCGACCTCAGGACCAACCTGGTCAAGTGACCAGTGGTCGCGTGGCCGGATGACCGCCTGATCAAGTGAACCGCGGCCGGTGGGGTACGGGCGCAGGGCAGGTAGCCTTTTGTTCGTGCCCCGTCTGTCTGAAGTCATCGCCGCGCTCGACGTCCTTTGGCCCCCCGAGAGGGCCGAGGGATGGGACGCGGTCGGGACGGTCTGCGGAGACCCCGACCAGGAGGTCTCGCGAGTCCTGTTCGCCGTCGACCCCGTCCAGGACATCGTGGACGAGGCGGTGAAACGGGGCGCCGACCTGCTGGTCACCCACCACCCGCTCTATCTGCGCGGTACGACGACGGTGGCGGCCTCCACCTTCAAGGGCCGCGTCGTACACACCCTCATCAAGCACGACATCGCGCTGCACGTCGCCCACACCAACGCCGACACCGCCGACCCGGGCGTGAGCGACGCACTGGCCGGGGCGCTGGACCTCCGGGTCGTACGCCCCCTCGTGCCGGACCCCTCCGACCCCGACGGCCGCCGCGGCCTCGGCCGCGTCTGCGAGCTGGACCACCCGCTGACCGTACGGGAGTTCGCGGCCCGCGCGGCCGAGCGGCTGCCCGCCACCGCGCAGGGCATCCGCGTGGCGGGCGACCCCGAGGCGCTCGTCCGCACGGTCGCCGTGAGCGGCGGCAGCGGCGACAGCCTCTTCGAGAACGTACGCGCCGCCGGAGTCGACGCGTTCCTCACCGCGGACCTGCGCCACCACCCGGCGTCAGAGTTCATGGCGGCCCGCGCCCACAGCGCCCAAGGTGCCCACAGCGCCCAAAGCGCCCACACCCCTCTCGCGCTGTTCGACGCGGCGCACTGGGCCACCGAGTGGCCCTGGTGCGAGCTGGCCGCCACCCAGCTCGACGAGATCTCCGACCGGAAGGGATGGGGCCTGAGGGTCCACGTCTCGAAGACGGTCACCGACCCCTGGACCGCCCACGCGGCGTCCGCCGCCGACCCCTCTGACCCCCTGGGAGCCCCCAACTGAACGCCGCGCCCGCCGACCAGATCCGACTCCTCGACGTCCAGGCACTCGACGTACGCCTGCAGCAGCTCGCGCACAAGCGGAGGTCGCTGCCCGAGCACGCCGAGATCGATTCGCTGACCAAGGACCTCACGCAGCTGCGCGACCTGCTCGTGGCCGCGCAGACCGAGGAGAGCGACACCGCCCGCGAGCAGACCAAGGCCGAGCAGGACGTGGACCAGGTGCGCCAGCGCGCGGCCCGCGACCAGCAGCGCCTGGACTCGGGTGCGGTCACGTCCCCCAAGGACCTGGAGAACCTCCAGCGCGAGATCGCCTCCCTCGCCAAGCGGCAGGGCGATCTGGAGGACATCGTCCTGGAGGTCATGGAGCGCCGGGAGTCCGCGCAGGAGCGGGTGACCGAGCTGACCGAGCGGGTCGCGTCGGTGCAGTCGAAGATCGACGACGCCACGGCGCGCCGGGACGCGGCCTTCGACGAACTCGACGGCGAGGCGGCCTCGGTGAAGAAGGAGCGCGAGGTCATCGCGGCCTCCGTTCCCGCCGACCTCCTCAAGCTCTACGACAAGCTGCGCGAGCAGCAGGGCGGTATCGGCGCGGCCAAGCTGTACCAGCGAACCTGCCAGGGCTGCCGCCAGGAGTTGGCGATCACCGAGCTCAACGAGGTCCGCACGGCGGCACCCGACACGGTGGTGCGCTGCGAGAACTGCCGCCGCATCCTGGTGCGCACGTCCGAGTCGGGCCTGTAGGCGCCAAGGGGTTCACGCCCATCTCGGGCATCTCGGGCATACGGACATGGCGTAAGGACGTACGGCGTGCGGGAGTTCATCGTCGAGGCCGACGGGGGGTCCCGGGGCAACCCGGGGCCCGCGGGCTACGGCGCGGTCGTCATCGACGCGGCGTCCGGCGGGACGCTGGCGGAGGCGGCCGAGTACATCGGTGTCGCGACGAACAACGTCGCCGAGTACCGGGGGCTGCTCGCCGGTCTGAAGGCGGCCCGTGCGCTCGACCCCACCGCCGCCGTCCGCGTCCGTATGGACTCCAAACTCGTCGTGGAACAGATGTCGGGCCGCTGGAAGATCAAGCACCCCGACATGAAGCCCCTCGCCCTGGAAGCCGCCGGGATCTTCCCCGCCTCCCAGGTCACCTACGAGTGGATCCCGCGAGAACAGAACAAGCACGCGGACCGTCTGGCCAACGAGGCGATGGACGCGGGGCGCAGGGGCGAGCAGTGGTCCCCGTCGGCGTCGACTGCCGATCTGGACGTGCGTCCGACGAGGACGACGGCGACGACGGCGACGACGGCGCGGGAGCCGGGAGGCAGAGCCGCGGAGACCGGGGCGGACCCGCGTACCGCGAAGACCGGGGCGGACTTGCACGCCGCGGAGAGCGATGCGGACCCGCGTGCCCCGGAGACCACGGCGGCCCCGCGCGCCGCGAAGGCCGCGGCGGATCTGCGCGCCGCGCGGAACGTGGCGGCGGCCGGGCCCGACCTCGGGGCGCCCGCCACCCTCGTACTGCTGCGGCACGGGGAGACGCCGTTGACGCCGGAGAAGCGGTTCTCGGGGAGCGGCGGGTCGGACCCGGCGTTGTCCGGCGTCGGGCGCTACCAGGCGGAACGCGTCGCCGCCGCCCTGGCCGCCCGTGGCACCATCCAGGCGATCGTGTCGTCGCCCCTCGCCCGCTGCCGCGAGACCGCCGGGATCGTCGCGGCCCGGCTCGGGCTCCGGGTGGGAGTCGACGACGGCCTGCGGGAGACCGGCTTCGGCGCCTGGGAAGGGCTCACCTTCGGCGAGGTGCGCGAACGGTACCCCGAGGACCTCGACGCCTGGCTCGGCTCACCCGGAGCCCGACCCACCGGCGGCGGCGAGAGCTTCGAGGCCGTGGCCCGGCGCGTCGCCGCGACGCGGGACGAGCTCGTGACGGCGTACGCGGGCCGCACCGTCCTGCTCGTCAGCCACGTCACCCCGATCAAGACCCTCGTCCGGCTGGCCCTCGGCGCACCTCCGGAGTCCCTGTTCCGCATGGAACTGTCCGCGGCCTCGTTGTCGGCGGTGGCGTACTACGCCGACGGGAACGCCTCGCTCCGGCTCCTCAACGACACGTCCCACCTGCGCTGAACGGCTCGGCGGGCCAAGGGAACCGGGTAGCCGGGTAGCCGGGTAAGCCGAGTAGCCGGGTAAGCCGGGTAGCCGGGTAAGCCGGGTAGCCGGGTCAGTCCCGGAGTGCCGCCGCTTCCCGCGCCAGCTTCTCGATCCGTCCCCAGTCCCGAGCCACCAGCGCGTCCTCGGGAACCAGCCAGGTCCCGCCCACGCACGGCACGTTGGGCAGCGCCAGGTACTCCGGCGCCGTACTCGGCCGGATCCCTCCGGTCGGACAGAAGCGCGCCTGCGGCAACGGTCCGGCCAGCGACTTCAGGTACGCCGTACCGCCCGCCGCCTCCGCCGGGAAGAACTTCATCTCCCGCACCCCGCGCTCCAGCAGCGCCACCACCTCCGAGGTGGTCGACACCCCCGGCAGGAACGGCACACCGGACGCCCGCATCGCCTCCAGCAGCACATCCGTCCAGCCGGGGCTGACCAGGAACCGGGCACCCACGTCCACCGACTCCGTGACGTGCTTCGGTGAGATGACCGTGCCCGACCCGACCACCGCATCCGGCACCTGCGCGGCGATCGCACGGATCGCGTCGAGCGCGGCCGGCGTCCGCAGCGTCACCTCGATCGCGGGCAGCCCACCCGCGACCAGCGCCCGCGCGAGCGGCACGGCGTCGCCGGCGTCCTCCACGACCACCACGGGGACGACGGGGGCGAGGTCCAGTACGGAAGGGGGCAGGGGCGAGGAGGAAGGCACAGGGGCAGGCATGGGCGAAGTCATGACGCCATCCTGCCGAGTGGTCGCATCATGCGCAAAGGGCGTTGCGCATGATGCAACGGGTGCGGGTGAGTCTCGGCTCAGTGAGTCCTGGCGAATTTCCAGTGAACCTCAGTGAATCTCCTTCACCACCACGTCCAGCGCCCACGCCCTCCCCGCCCGCGCGGGCGCCTCCGCCTCCACCTCGTACCCCAGGTCCCGCAAGCCCTCGACGAGCTCCGCCGGGCTCTGGGGCGCCGCACCGGCCGTCAGCAGGGAGCGTACGATCCGGCCCTTCGTCGCCTTGTTGAAGTGGCTGACGACGGACCGTTTCTCGACGCCGGTCGATTCGTCGACCTGGGCGTGCAGCACACGGACGGTCGCCGTCCGCCCCGCGACCTCGCCCTTCGGCTTCCAGGCGGCAGAGTACGCCGACGAGCGCAGATCGAGGACAAGACCGCCACCGGCCGCCTCGGGCAGGGCCGCGGCCATCGGCTCGCGCCAGTACGCGCCCAGCGCCCCCAGCCCGGGCAGTTTCACGCCCATCGAGCAGCGGTACGAGGGGATCCGGTCGGTCACGCGGACCGCGCCCCACAGACCGGAGAAGACCAGCAGCGAGCGCCCGGCCCGCCGCTTCGCCGCCGCGTCCAGGGACGCCAGGTCCAGCGCGTCGTACAGCACACCGGTGTAGATCTCCCCGGCGGGACGCGCCCCCGCCGTCCGCAGCCCGGCGTTCTTGGCGACCTCGCCGCGCAGGCCCTCGCTCAGCCCGAGCACCTCGCGCGCCTTGTCGTTCTCGTCCGGGTCTCCCGCGCACAGCTCGACCAGTTCGCCGAGAACGGCCTCGCGCGCCTGCGTGAGCGCCGGCAGCGACAGCGACTCCAGCTTCACCGGGGCGCCGCGGCCGGAGGCGGCCTTGCCTTCGGAGGGCGGCAGCAGGACGAGCATGGTTCTCCTAGCGGTACGTACGGGGAGGGGCTCGCGCAAGATTACGGGGTGGCCGGCACAGGTCCGCCGCGCCGCCGCCCGTCCGCGGATGCGACCCCGCCCGTCCGCGGATGCCCCCCGCCGGCCTGCGGATGC
>NZ_VMNX01000037.1 GCF_009377235.1 Streptomyces acidicola | reverse complement strand
GCGGACGCACCGGGGCGCCCGGAGCGTTCACCGCTGTTGCCGATCTCCGCCGGGCCCGGGTTCTGGGCGTGCTGGGGCGCGGAGCTGCCTTTCATGGGGCCAGTCCCGCCGTGCGGCTCCGGCTCCGCCGAAGCGCTGCCATCCCTCTTGAAACGTCCCTGCACTAGCGTCGCAACCTCTGGACCAGGCGCCTCTCCGGGTGAACGGCGAGACGGTGTCGGCGTCTGGGGCCGCCTTGAAGGCACACCCCTATTGGTCTTGAAGTGACCGGCGCTGGCTCCCCCTTCCCGCCGCCACTTGGCGCTGCGTTGCGCCCCCTGTGCGCCGGGTCTCCTCCGCGGCGGTCCGTGGAATTCCAGCACAGTGCAGGATCTCCAACAAGGCCAATGGGTGACCCTGTGTTCAACGTGACACCGGGTGAGGGAAGGGTCACCAAGAGTGCAAGTGGAGCGCGTATATAAGGGACAAACGAGAGCGAGGTGCAGGGCAACGCGGCGTGTCCCAGTCGCGATGATCAGGAGCGGAATGCGTGCTTCAGTTGGGCGATGTCCGTTTCGTCGGGGCGAAGCAAGGGTCCCGATTGCCCGAAACGTCCATTGCTGAGTGAGGAAACTCACACGGTGATCATGCCGTCTTCACGAGTTACCCCGGGAATTGCATGTTTAGCCTGACGCTTTACAGGGATGGCGAATCCGACAACCCGCGCTTCTGGGACGGCTCTTGAGGCCGTCCGGCGCCCACAACCGCGAGGTCACGTACACCAGTGAAGACGACGATGTTGTTCCAAGCCATAGCCAACCCGCGACGCACCACTCTGGCGCATCTCGCCGACGCCGACGAACTTCAGACGCCGCAGCAGGAGCACTCCGTCGATCTCCCCGCCCAGACCGCCAACCCCCGGCGGACCATCCTCGACGAGGTCCCCGTCCAGGCTGCCGTCGCCGGATAGCGCGCGCCGGTCACCGACCGCTCGAAGCGGGCGTGTCCGGACACCTACGAAGTTCGCCGGTCGCGTCCCATCATTCGGTGATCAGGCGGACGAGCGCAAATGTGAAGGGCTGTGAAGCCCTGTGAAGGGCGCCCAGAACGTCCCCGAGACGTCCCGGGCGCCCTTCGTCATGAGCGGGGCGTAATCGGCGGGGTGACGGCCCTCCGCCGCGTTAGCCTGGATCGTCAGACTCCAGCCGGCTCAAGTGAGGGGCGCAGGGATCCCGTGCGCATTGCCAGATTCTCCATCGACGGGAACGTCGCGTTCGGCGCGGTCGAGGGCGACAAGCCGGACGAGCTCGTCCTCGACATCATCAAGGGCATCCCGTTCACGGAATTCGAGCTCTCCGGTACGAAGGTCCCGCTGAGCAAGGTCAGGCTGCTGCCGCCCGTGCTGCCCAACAAGGTCGTCGCCTTCGGCCGCAACTACGCCGAGCACGCCAAGGAGCTGGGCAACGAGGTGCCCGACGCCCCGTTCGCCTTCTTCAAACCGTCCACCGCGGTGACGGGCCCCGGCGACGAGATCCAGTACCCGCCGTTCTCCAGCGAGCTGCACCACGAGGCCGAACTGGCCGTGGTCATCGGCCGCATGTGCCGCGAGGTCCCGCGCGAGCGCGTCCAGGACGTGATCTTCGGCTACACCTGCGCCAACGACGTCACCGCCCGCGACGTCCAGAAGCGCGAGAAGCAGTGGGCCAGGGCCAAGGGCTTCGACACCTCCTGCCCGCTCGGCCCGTGGGTGGAGACCGATCTCGACCTCACCGCGATCAGTGACGGCCTCACCATCCAGTGCACGGTCAACGGCGGGCAGCGCCAGCTGGGCCGCACCAGCGAGATGATCCACCCCATCGAGGACCTGATCGTCAACATCACCGAGGCCATGACGCTGCTCCCCGGCGACGTGATCCTCACGGGCACCCCGGCAGGGGTCGGCCCCCTGAGTGTCGGCGACGAGGTCGCCGTCACCATCGAAGGCATCGGCACTCTCACCAACAAGGTAGTCAAGCGTGGCTAGCGCACCCGTCCGCGTACGTTTCTGTCCGTCGCCCACCGGCAACCCCCACGTGGGGCTGGTCCGCACGGCCCTGTTCAACTGGGCATACGCCCGCCACACCGGCGGCACGTTCGTGTTCCGCATCGAGGACACCGACGCGGCCCGCGACTCCGAGGAGTCCTACGAGCAGCTCCTGGACTCGATGCGCTGGCTGGGCTTCGACTGGGACGAGGGCCCCGCCGCGTTCGACAGCGCCTCGGGCGCGAGCGGCGGCCCCCACGCCCCGTACCGCCAGTCGCAGCGGATGGACCTCTACAAGGACATCGCCCAGAAGCTCCTGGACGGCGGCCACGCGTACCGCTGCTACTGCACCACCACCGAGCTGGAGGAGCGCCGCGAGGCCGCCCGCGCCGCCGGGAAGCCCTCCGGCTACGACGGCCACTGCCGCGAGCTGACCGCCGAGCAGGTGGAGGCGTACGAGGCGCAGGGCCGCGAGCCCATCGTCCGCTTCCGCATGCCCGACGAGACGATCACCTTCACGGACCTGGTCCGCGGCGAGCTGACGTTCACCCCGGAGAACGTGCCGGACTACGGCATCGTCCGCGCGAACGGCGCCCCCCTCTACACGCTGGTGAACCCGGTCGACGACGCCCTGATGGAGATCACCCACGTCCTGCGCGGCGAGGACCTGCTCTCCTCCACCCCTCGCCAGATCGCCCTGTACAAGGCGCTGATCGAACTCGGCATCGCCCAGCAGATCCCGTCCTTCGGTCACCTGCCGTACGTCATGGGCGAGGGCAACAAGAAGCTCTCCAAGCGTGACCCGCAGTCGTCGCTGAACCTCTACCGGGAGCGCGGCTTCCTCCCCGAGGGCCTGCTCAACTACCTGTCCCTGCTGGGCTGGTCGCTGTCGGCGGACCGGGACGTCTTCACCATCGACGAGATGGTCGCGGCCTTCGACGTGGCGGACGTGAACCCCAACCCCGCCCGCTTCGACCTGAAGAAGTGCGAGGCGATCAACGCCGACCACATCCGCATGCTCGACGTGAAGGAGTTCGCCGAGCGCTGCGCCCCCTGGCTGAAGGCCCCGTTCGCCCCCTGGGCGCCCGAGAACTTCGACGAGGCCAAGTGGCAGGCGATCGCCCCGCACGCGCAGAGCCGTCTGAAGGTCCTCTCGGAGATCACCGACAACGTCGACTTCCTGTTCCTCCCGGAGCCGGTCCTCGACGAGGCGAGCTGGACGAAGGCCATGAAGGAGGGCTCGGACGCGCTGCTCCGCACGGCCCGCGAGAAGCTTCAGGCGGCCGACTGGACCTCGCCCGACTCCCTCAAGGAGGCCGTCCTGGCGGCCGGCGAGGCCCACGGACTGAAGCTCGGCAAGGCCCAGGCCCCGGTCCGCGTGGCCGTCACCGGCCGCACCGTCGGCCTGCCCCTCTTCGAGTCCCTGGAGATCCTCGGCGAGGAGAAGACCCTGGCGCGCATCGACGCGGCGCTGGCGAGGCTGGCCGCGTAACGACGCACCACCACCGTCAACCGAAGGACACGTCCCACACGACGGGGTTACCGTCGGAGTCATGCTGATCAAAGCCGTGGTGTGGGACGTGGACGACACCCTCTTCGACTACACCACGGCCGACCGCGCCGGAATGCGCGCCCACCTGGGCGCCGAGGGCCTGCTGGACGGCTACGTGTCCGTCGAGCAGGCCCTGCTGCGCTGGCGTGAGCTCACGGACCAGCAGTGGGCGCGGTTCTCCGCGGGCGAGACCGACTGGGAGGCCACGCGGCGCGACCGCGTACGGGCCTTCCTCGACGCGCCGCTCAGCGACGCGGAGGCCGACGCCTGGTTCGAGCGCTACATCGCCCACTACGAGGGGGCCTGGGCGCTCTTCCCCGATGTCCTGCCCGTCCTCGACGCCCTCGCCGACAGCCACCGACACGCCGTGCTGTCGAATTCCACCATCCGGGTGCAGGACCGCAAGCTGCGCGTCCTCGGCGTGCGGGACCGCTTCGAGACGGTGCTGTGCGCCGCCGAGCTCGGCGTCCACAAGCCCGCGGCCGAGGCCTTCCACGCCGCCTGCACCGCACTGGCCCTGCCGCCGCACGAGGTGGCGTACGTCGGCGACCACCCGGAGATCGACGGCCGGGGCGCCGCCGACGCCGGTCTGCTGTCGGTCTGGATCGACCGCGAAGGCCCGCACGCCGGCGGCGACGTCCCCGCCGGCCCCCACCGGATCGCCTCGCTCGCCGAACTGCCCGCGCTCCTCGGCTCCGATACTCGTTTTGGAGCGCCGTCCACCTTCGGGTAATGTTCTTCCTGCGCCGCCGAGGAGCGGGCCGGAAGGCCGGAAACCGGAGGCGCAAACTAGAACAAGATCCCCTCAGGGGCTTGCGTTCCAGTGGCCTATGGTGTAATTGGCAGCACGACTGATTCTGGTTCAGTTAGTCTTGGTTCGAGTCCAGGTAGGCCAGCTCGCAGAGCTCATCTGCAAAGCCCCCGTTGTGTAGCGGCCTAGCACGCTGCCCTCTCAAGGCAGTAGCGCCGGTTCGAATCCGGTCGGGGGTACAGATCCTTCCCACGAAGGCGGTCCGGGTAGCTCCCGCCGTCACCGTGGTGACAAAACCCGGCTGTCGTCGGGTGAGGATCGCCAGGGCCCCCGTTGTGTAGCGGCCTAGCACGCCGCCCTCTCAAGGCGGTAGCGCCGGTTCGAATCCGGTCGGGGGTACTGACTAGCGCTGACTGGTCTAAACCATATTGGTCTATGGTGTAATTGGCAGCACGACTGATTCTGGTTCAGTTAGTCTTGGTTCGAGTCCAGGTAGACCAGCTCGGATCTGCGGAAACGCAGCATCCACGCCCCCGTTGTGTAGCGGCCTAGCACGCCGCCCTCTCAAGGCGGTAGCGCCGGTTCGAATCCGGTCGGGGGTACGCGGTCCGGTGGCCCTTCACTTCGGTGGAGGGCCACCGGTGTTTCTGTGATGTGCACCGTCGCGGTGCCTCAACTCCACGTCCCCCTCCCGGTCGTCATCGCGTTCGCCTGGAGGTCCGGCGCCAACAGCCCTTCGCGCAGGTAGTACTTGATCGTCGGGGCGCTGTCCCCTGAGAGGGCCTGCCGCGGCGTTGAGGCCGGCCCACTTCCGGGTGACGTATGGGGGAGAGGTGGCTGACGTGCGAGATGGAGTCAGCCGGTGCGGCGGAGGGCCTCGGAGAGGCGGGCGGCGGCGTCGATGACCGCCTGCGCGTGCATACGGCCCGGGTGGCGCGTCAGGCGCTCGATGGGGCCGGAGACCGAGACGGCGGCCACCACGCGGTTCGAGGGACCGCGCACGGGTGCCGAGACGGAGGCGACGCCCGGCTCGCGCTCGCCGATCGACTGGGCCCAGCCCCGGCGCCGTACGCCCGACAGGGCCGTCGCCGTGAAGCGGGCGCCCTGCAGGCCGCGGTGCAGACGCTCCGGCTCCTCCCAGGCCATCAGGATCTGGGCCGAGGAGCCCGCCTTCATCGTGAGGGTCGAGCCGACCGGGACCGTGTCCCGCAGTCCGGACAGCCGCTCCGCCGCCGCGACGCAGATGCGCATGTCGCCCTGGCGGCGGTAGAGCTGCGCGCTCTCGCCCGTGATGTCACGGAGGTGGGTGAGCACCGGGCCCGCCGTGGCGAGCAGACGGTCCTCGCCGGCGGCCGCGGCGAGCTCGGCCAGGCGCGGGCCGAGGATGAAACGGCCCTGCATGTCACGTGCCACCATGCGGTGGTGTTCCAGCGCCACGGCCAGCCGGTGGGCCGTGGGTCGTGCCAGTCCGGTCGCCGCGACCAGTCCCGCGAGGGTGGCCGGACCGGACTCCAGAGCGCTCAGGACAAGGGCTGCCTTGTCCAGTACGCCGACGCCGCTACTGTTGTCCATGCAACGATACTCGCGTCTCACTCTGTGAAACGCAAGTTCAATTTTCGGTGGAACACGCCACTCTGGAAGCCACAGCGGCCCATCAACCATGGGCCCGGCGACCACATGCCCGAGAACAGCGGTGAGCGAGCCGAAGGGGCGCGCCGGTGTCGAGGGGCCGAACGCGCTTCAGGCCCGAAGGGTCGAGCACGATCGGACCCCGGACACCGGCTGTAGCGCCCCTGAGGCGAGCGAGCCCAAAAAAAGGGGAAAGCGATGGGTAGGACACTCGCGGAGAAGGTCTGGGACGACCACGTCGTCCGGCGCGCCGAGGGCGAGCCCGACCTCCTCTTCATCGATCTGCACCTGCTGCACGAGGTGACCAGCCCCCAGGCCTTCGACGGTCTCCGCAAGAGCGGCCGCACCGTGCGCCGCCTCGACCTCACCATCGCTACCGAGGACCACAACACCCCGACCCTCGACATCGACAAGCCCATCGCCGACCCGGTTTCCCGGGTCCAGCTGGAGACGCTGCGCAAGAACTGCGCCGACTTCGGCGTCCGGCTGCACCAGCTGGGCGACGTCGAGCAGGGCGTCGTGCACGTCGTCGGCCCTCAGCTGGGCCTGACCCAGCCCGGTACGACGGTCGTGTGCGGTGACTCCCACACCTCCACGCACGGCGCCTTCGGCGCGCTGGCGTTCGGCATCGGCACCTCCCAGGTGGAGCACGTGCTGGCCACCCAGACGCTGCCGCTGGCCCGTCCGAAGACCATGGCGATCACCGTCGAGGGCGAGCTGCCCGAGGGTGTCACCGCCAAGGACCTGATCCTGGCGATCATCGCGAAGATCGGTACGGGCGGCGGCCAGGGCTACATCCTGGAGTACCGCGGCTCCGCCATCGAGAAGCTCTCGATGGAGGCCCGCATGACCATCTGCAACATGTCGATCGAGGCGGGCGCCCGCGCGGGCATGATCGCCCCCGACGAGACCACCTTCGCGTACCTCAAGGACCGTCCGCACGCGCCCGAGGGCGAGGACTGGGACGCGGCCGTCGCCTACTGGAAGACGCTGCGGACGGACGACGACGCCGTCTTCGACGCCGAGGTCGTCATCAACGCCGGCGAGCTGTCGCCGTTCGTCACCTGGGGAACCAACCCCGGCCAGGGTGCCCCGCTTTCGGCGTCCGTCCCCGACCCGGCTTCGTACGAGGACGCTTCGGAGCGCCTGGCCGCCGAAAAGGCCCTGGAGTACATGGGGTTGACCGCCGGACAGCCGCTGCGCGACATCAAGGTGGATACCGTCTTCGTGGGTTCCTGCACCAACGGCCGCATCGAGGACCTGCGCGCCGCCGCCGCGATCCTCCGGAGCCGCAAAGTCGCCGACGGCGTACGGATGCTGGTCGTCCCCGGCTCCGCGCGCGTGGGCCTGCAGGCCGTCGACGAGGGCCTGGATCTTGTCTTCAAGGAGGCCGGCGCCGAGTGGCGGCACGCGGGCTGCTCGATGTGTCTGGGCATGAACCCCGACCAGCTCGCCCCCGGTGAGCGGTCCGCCTCCACCTCCAACCGCAACTTCGAGGGCCGGCAGGGCAAGGGCGGCCGGACGCACCTGGTCTCTCCGCAGGTGGCCGCCGCGACGGCCGTCCTGGGGCACCTGGCCTCGCCCGCCGAACTGTCCGACGCCGACGTCCGTACGCCCGCTGGAGTCTGAGAGCCATGGAAGCATTCACCACGCACACCGGTCGGGCCGTCCCGCTGCGCCGCAGCAACGTCGACACCGACCAGATCATCCCCGCCCACTGGCTCAAGAAGGTGACCCGGGACGGGTTCGAGGACGGGCTGTTCGAGGCCTGGCGCAAGGACCCGGAGTTCGTGCTCAACCGGCCCGAGCGCGAGGGCGCCACGGTCCTGGTCGCCGGCCCCGACTTCGGCACGGGCTCCTCTCGTGAGCACGCCGTGTGGGCGCTGCAGAACTACGGTTTCAAGGCCGTGATCTCGTCCCGCTTCGCCGACATCTTCCGCGGCAACTCGCTCAAGAACGGCCTGCTCACGGTCGTCCTGGAGCAGAAGATCGTGGATGCGCTGTGGGAGCTCACGGAGAAGGACGCGACGGCTGAGGTCACTGTGGACCTTGAGGCTCGTGAGGTGCGGGCCGAGGGCATCACCGCCTCCTTCGAGCTGGACGAGAACTCCCGCTGGCGGCTGCTGAACGGGCTGGACGACATCTCCATCACGCTCCAGAACGAGGCCGACATCGCCGCGTACGAGGCGAAGCGCCCCGCGTACAAGCCGCGGACGCTGGTGGTCTGAGACCGGCGCCGGTGAGGGTGCCCCGAGGGGGGCGCCCCCTGGTCCCCGTGCAGGACGCACCGGCTTCGGCACAAGGCCGATTCCAGCCACCGCAACACCCCTCTGTACCCCCAATCGTGGACGGTTGGGGGTACAGCCGTGTCTGGCCCCGCCAGGGGTTGCGGCGGACTGGGGAGACATGGCAACTCCGCAGGTTGCAAGGGGGTTTGGCGGGGTAACCGAATCTCGTGACCGCGATGCGCCGAGGCGCCCGGAAGGCCGCTGGGAGACGGTAGTTGCCCCCTGCGCAGGCGACAACTCGCCCCAGATGGCACAATCTGTGCATGGAACACGACGGCCAACTCGAGCTCTATACGGCAGTCGCGGACCGGCTCAAGGAAGCGCACGCAAGGGTGCGCGCATCGCAAGTCCCGGAGGGCGTACGGATGGCGCTGAACCGGAAGCTGCTGGTCATTACGGCCGTGGCCAAGCACGACATCGTCGACGCGGCAAGGCGTCTGGAGAGCTTCATGAAGGACCTCGACGAGGGCCGGATCCCTGAAGAGGACCGCTGAGGAACTCCGCGACAGTCCGAGTCCGCTGCGGCACAAGGGTGATTAGCCCGTTTCGTGTTTGATTTGCGGTATATATCTGCCTAACGTGCGAAAAAGCTTGAACTGTTTCGTTCTGGCAATGTCTCCGAAGGGGAAGACGTGAACAAGGCGCAGCTCGTAGAAGCGATTGCGGACAAGCTCGGAGGCCGCCAGCAGGCCGCCGACGCGGTTGACGCGGTACTGGACGCCATCGTCCGTGCGACGGTCGCGGGTGAACGGGTCTCGGTCACCGGTTTCGGTTCGTTCGAGAAGGTTGATCGTCCGGCCCGTTACGCCCGCAACCCGCAGACGGGTGAGCGGGTTCGGGTCAAGAAGACCTCGGTGCCCCGCTTCCGCGCTGGTCAGGGTTTCAAGGACCTGGTGAGCGGTACGAAGAAGCTGCCGCGCGGTGGCGAGGTCGCCGTGAAGAAGGCGCCCAAGGGCAGCCTGACCGGCGGTGTTTCGGCGGTCAAGAAGGCCGCGGCCAAGAAGACCGCCGCGAAGAAGGCGGCGGCGAAGAAGGCGCCCGCCAAGAAGGTCACGGCCGCGGCGAAGAAGGCCGCGGCGAAGAAGGCCCCCGCGAAGAAGACCACGGCCGCGGCGAAGAAGGCCGCGGCGAAGAAGACCACCGCCAAGAAGGCGACGGCGAAGAAGGCCCCGGCGAAGAAGGCGGCGGCGAAGAAGGCGCCCGCCAAGAAGACGACGGCACGCAAGACCACCGCCAAGAAGGCCACCACCCGCAGGTAAGCCGGGACGCAGAAAACCACGCGCCGGGCCGGACTCCCACAGGGAGCCCGGCCCGCGGCGTTTCCGGGGGTCCGCGCCTTCGGGCGCCTTCCCCTGCTCGGGGGGCTTCCTGGAGTGCCGGAGTGCTGTGTTTGCCGGGCTCGGAGGGGTGTTCCGGCGGGGCGGACTCAGAAGGTCTGCAGCGTCACCAGGGTGATCCGGCGGGTCCCGCCCTCTCCCTCGGTTTCGATGCGTACGCGCTGGCCCGGGCGCAGCAGCCGCAGGCCGCCCGCGTCGAATGCCGCGGCGTCGAACGGCACCGGGGTGCCGTCGTCGAGCAGCACCTGGCCGCTGCGGGTTTCGGGGTCGTACGTGTATGCGGTCGCCTGCATGATGCGCAGCCTACTGTCCGGGCATCAGGAGCCGCGCGGCCGCGGCGGCTGTACGGGGACCCACCCCCAGCGCCAGCGCCGCCCGCAGGTCCTCGCCGGTGTCCACGTCCTGGCGTACGGAGTCCACGGCGTCGAGGGCGAGCTCCACGGCTCCCGAGGCGCGATGGCGGGTGCGGGAAGCGGTGCCGAACGCCGGGAGCAATTCCGCACCGGGGGCCGCGGCCAGCAGAGTCGTACCCATTGCGGCGGCGTCCGCGAGGAAAGCGCGCGGGAATTCCGCGGCCGCGTCCAGGACCCGGGCCAATTCCGCGGGACGCAGAGCCGGCAGATCGGCGTTCAGAGCCGCCACCGGCCGCCTGGACCGCAACGTGCGGACGACCGCCTCCCCGTGGGCCAGAGCGGCGTTCAGACCCGCTCCCGGGGCGTCGGGAACGATCCGGGCGCCCAGCGCGCCCAGCTCACGGCCCGCGAGGCCGTCGTCGGTGACGACTGCCACATCCCGGACGGCGGGACAGGACAGCGCCGCGGCCACCGTGTCCTGCGCGAACGCGAGCACCAGCCCCGGGCGCACCGCATCGCCGGCGGTGTCCGAGAGCCTGCTCTTGGCGTGCGCCAGCGGCTTCAGGGGCACGACCAGGGTCCACTGCACGAGCGCTCCGCTCCTCCGTCGCCGGGCCTTCGCCCGTGGATTGCCGCGGCCATTCTCACCCGGCCCCCAAAGCGCCGTGCTCCGGTGCTCCGACCCTCGGGGCGTACGGTGTTCTCGACAGACCGTCGGCTTGGGGTCACACTTGTGCGGCTCCCAGGGCCTCTGGCCCCAGGTTCTAGAGGAAGGTGTCCGCGTGTCCCGCCGCAGAATCGGCTTCTGGTACCGCTTCGCAGCGGTCCTCTGCAAACCGCCGCTGGTGGTTCTGCTCAAGCGGGACTGGCGTGGAATGGAGAACATTCCGGCCGCCGGTGGATTTATCACCGTGGTGAACCACAATTCCCACGTGGACCCCGTCGCATACGGGCACTTTCAGTACAACACCGGGCGCGTTCCGCGATTCCTCGCGAAGAGCGGGCTTTTCAAGAAGGGATTCGTGGGTGCCGCGATGCGCGGCACCGGACAGATCCCCGTCTACCGGGAGAGCAGTGACGCGCTGAGCGCCTTCCGCGCCGCGATCGAGGCCGTGGAGCGCGGGGAATGCGTCGCGTTCTACCCCGAGGGCACCCTCACCCGCGACCCCGGCCTGTGGCCCATGGCCGGCAAGACGGGAGCCGCACGGGTCGCCCTGCAGACCAGATGCCCGGTGATCCCGGTGGCCCAGTGGGGCGCCAACCTGCTGCTGCCGCCGTACGCCAAGAAGCCCAACATCCTTCCGCGCAAGACCCATCACGTGCTGGCGGGCCCGCCGGTGGACCTCTCGCGCTTCTACGACCATGAGATGACACCGGAGCTCCTGAAAGAGGCAACCGAGGTCATCATGGCCGCCATCACCGCGCAACTTGAGATCATCCGCGGTGAGAAGGCGCCCGAGACGCCGTACGACCCGAAGCTGGTGCGCATCGAGCAGCGCCGCCGGGCCACGCACACGGACAGGGCCGAGCAGCAGCACGCCCTGGGCAAGCAGGGACAGGAAGAGGGGCAGAGCACGTGAGCAAGCCGGTCAAGGCGGCCGTCTTCGGCACCGGTTCGTGGGGCACGGCCTTCGGGATGGTGCTCGCCGACGCGGGGTGCGACGTCGTCCTGTGGGGACGGCGCGCGGAACTCGCGGATGCGGTCAACTCCGCCCGGACCAACGCCGACTACCTGCCTGGCGTCGAGCTCCCGGCGAACCTCCGGGCCACCACGGACCCCGCCGAGGCCGCCGCCCACGCCGACTTCACCGTCCTCGCCGTCCCCTCGCAGACCCTGCGCGGCAACCTCGCCGAATGGGTGCCCCTGCTGGCCCCGGACACGGTGCTCGTCTCCCTCATGAAGGGCGTCGAACTCGGTTCCGCCATGCGGATGAGCGAGGTCGTCGAGGACGTCGCCAAGGTCGGCCAGGACCGCGTCGCCGTGGTCACCGGGCCCAACCTCGCCCGCGAGATCGCCGCCCGCATGCCGGCCGCCTCCGTGGTCGCCTGCACCGACGAGACCGTCGCCAAGCGCATCCAGGCCGCCTGCCACACGCCGTACTTCCGCCCGTACACCAACACCGACGTGGTCGGCTGCGAGCTCGGCGGCGCCGTGAAGAACGTCATCGGCCTCGCCGTCGGCATCGCGGACGGCATGGGCCTCGGCGACAACGCCAAGGGCTCGCTCATCACGCGCGGACTCGCCGAGACCACCCGGCTGGGCCTGGTGATGGGCGCCGACCCGCTGACGTTCTCCGGACTGGCCGGGCTCGGCGACCTGGTGGCCACCTGCTCCTCGCCCCTGTCCCGCAACCACACCTTCGGCACCAACCTCGGCAAGGGCATGACCCTCCAGGAGACCATCGCGGTCACCCGGCAGACCGCCGAGGGCGTCAAGTCCTGTGAGTCCGTACTGGACTTGGCGCGCCGCCACGGCGTCGACATGCCCATCACGGAGACCGTCGTCGGCATCGTCCACGAGGGCAAGCCGCCCGTCGTCGCCCTCAAGGAACTGATGTCGCGCAGCGCCAAGCCGGAGCGCCACTGAGGTACGTTGCCGGGCGGCCGCAGTGCTCGGCGCGCGTCCCTTCGGCCCACTCGCGGGCCGGGGGACGCTGACTTGCCCCCTACCTCCGGGTACGCTCAACCCGATATGAGCACCGAGAACCTCCCCCAGAGCCCTGGCCAGCCGCCTCGCAAGCCGCGTGTGGCCGTCGTCTTCGGCGGCCGCAGCTCCGAGCACGGGATCTCCATGGTCACCGCCGGCGCCGTCCTCAGCGCCATCGACCGGACGAAGTACGACGTCCTGCCGATCGGCATCACCCGGGACGGCCGCTGGGTGCTCACGGCGGACGAGCCGGAACGCATGGCGATCATCGACCGGCGCCCGCCGGAGGTCGAGCAGCTCGCCGAGTCCGCCGAGGGCGGTGTGATCCTCCCCGTCGACCCGGCCAACCGCGAAGTCGTCTACAGCGAGCCCGGATCGGTCCCCAAGGCGCTGGGTGAGGTCGACGTCGTCTTCCCCGTGCTGCACGGCCCGTACGGCGAGGACGGCACCCTCCAGGGCCTGCTGGAGCTCTCCGGGGTCCCGTACGTCGGCTCGGGCGTCCTCGCCTCGGCCGTCGGCCAGGACAAGGAGTACATGAAGCGGGTGTTCACCTCCTTCGGACTCAAGGTCGGCCCGTACGTGGTGATCCGGCCGCGTGAGTGGGAGCGCGACGAGTCCGCCGCCCGCAAGAAGATCATCGACTTCGCGGGCGAGCACGGCTGGCCGCTGTTCGTGAAGCCCGCGCGCGCGGGGTCCTCGATCGGCATCACCAAGGTCGACGAGCTGTCCGGCCTGGACGAGGCGATCGCGGTGGCCCAGCAGCACGACCCGAAGATCCTCGTCGAGGCGGCGCTGCGCGGCCGTGAGATCGAGTGCGGGGTCCTGGAGTTCGAGGACGGCCCGCGCGCGTCGGTGCCCGCCGAGATCCCGCCGCCCGAGGCCCACGCGTACTACGACTTCGAGGCCAAGTACATCGACTCTACCCCCGGCATCGTGCCCGCCCCACTCACCGACGAGCAGACCGCCGAGGTCCGGCGTCTCGCCGTGGACGCCTTCGAGGCCGTCTCCTGCGAGGGCCTGGTCCGTGCGGACTTCTTCCTCACCGAGGACGGTGAGTTCGTGATCAACGAGATCAACACGCTGCCCGGTTTCACACCGATCTCCATGTACCCGCAAATGTGGCAGGCGAGCGGGATCGGCTACCCGGAGCTGGTGGACCGGCTGGTGCAGGCGGCGTTGCGGAGGTCCACCGGACTACGGTGAGTCGCGCCCGGAAGGGCCGCGGGGCTGTGACATTGTGCGGCTCCGCCGCGATGGGGGTCCCCCCGCTCATGGGGGTCCCCCCGCTCGAGCGAAGTCGAGAGTGGGGGAGAAGCCGAGAGTGGGGGAGCGACCAGCCACATCGGACCCGCAGTTGACCGACGGCCCGTTCCACAACGGCGCCGCAACGCCCCTCGCAGCGGAGCGCTCAGTCGGCGATGCCTTCCGGTATCGCCTTCTTGACCGCCCCGGCCAGGTCGATGAGCGCACCCGAGCCGTCGCGCCCCTTCGCCACGGTGACCTCCACGTACGCGGTGCGGTTCGCGCAGGTGAAGCGGTACGAGTCGTCGTCCCGCTTCTCCATCAGCCAGTCCACACCGTTCACGCCCCCGGCCACCGCGTCCGGGTCGCTGCCCTTCGCCACCTTGGGGTCGGTCATCTTCGGGGGCCGCTCGACACCGCAGCGCAGTATGATCGCCGAGCCTCCCCAGCCCGCGGTCAGCGCTGACCGGGGCTCGGGATCCTCGCGGTTGAGACCGTCCACCTTGTCCGGCAGCGCCTCGTCCAGGTTCCGGCACAGCCCGGCGACCTTCGGGTCCGGGCTGGGAACCGCAGCCGAGTCGCCGGCGTCGCTGGAGGAACAGCCCGCGGTGACGATCAGCAGGGCCAGGACGGGCAGCCCGACAAGGATGCGGTGCCGGGGACGGAAGGTGTTCACCGGCCAAAGGGTAGACGGGGGCTACAGGTGCACGACCGGGCAGGTCAGGGTGCGGGTGAGGCCGTCCACTTGCTGGACTTTGGCGACCACCATGCGGCCGAGATCATCGACCGTGTCGGCCTGTGCGCGAACGATCACGTCATACGGTCCTGTCACGTCCTCGGCCTGGATGACCCCAGGAATCTTGCTGATCGTCTCGGCGACGGTCGACGCCTTGCCGACCTCCGTCTGGATCAGGATGTACGCCTGTACCACGGAACCTCCAGGGCGGCCACGAGGATCATGTGGGGAAAAGGAACGCCACGGTATCGCGTCACCGCTCAACTCGGGGAGACCCGCGGGCCCTGTGGCGCGCACTACGGGGCGCACGCGCGACACTGGTTGACGGTTGGCTCGACCGTACCGATCGACGATCGACTTGACGGTCGAATCGACCGTACCGAGGACCACGACCGCCCGCGACCGGGCAAGGGCCGGAGAACGGGCCAGAGAAGGGGACGTACGACGATGCTGTGCCATTCCGGGGACCGCTGTACCCAATTGCGGCGGCGCCGCGGGCCGGACCTCGGGCCGATGAGCGGGTCGGCTGGAGCGACGATCGTTGAAAGGGCCAGGTGAGAGTCCGGTGAAGGGGACCGTGGGCGAGCTCGGGGAGTTCGGGCTCATCAAGGAGCTCACCTCGCGGCTCACCACCACCCCGGCGGTCCGGGTCGGCCCCGGCGACGACGCCGCGGTGGTGGCTGCACCCGACCGGAGGGTCGTGGCGAGCACCGACATCCTCCTGGAAGGGCGGCACTTCCGCCGTGACTGGTCCACGGCGTACGACGTCGGACGCAAGGCGGCGGCCCAGAACCTCGCCGACATCGCGGCTATGGGCGCCGTGCCGACCGCGCTGCTGCTCGGGCTGGTCGTACCCGCCGAGCTCCCGGCGACCTGGCCGTCCGAGCTGATGGACGGGCTGCGTGACGAGTGCCAGGTCGCGGGCGCGGCCGTGGTCGGCGGTGACGTCGTACGCGGTGACACGATCATGGTGTCGATCACCGCGCTCGGCGATCTGCGCAACCACGAACCCGTGACCCGGGCCGGCGCACAGCCGGGGGACGTGGTGGCCGTGACCGGCTGGCTCGGCTGGTCCGCCGCCGGGCACGCGGTGCTGTCGCGCGGGTTCCGCTCGCCGCGGGCCTTCGTGGAGGCCCACCGGCGCCCGGAGCCGCCGTACCACGCGGGGCCCGCGGCGGCCGGGCTGGGCGCGACCGCGATGTGCGACGTGAGTGACGGACTGATCGCCGATCTGGGCCACATCGCGGAGGCGAGCAAGGTCAGGATCGACGTCCGCTCGGGCGCGATCGACATTCCCACCCAGATGAACGACATCGGTCAGGCCGTCGGTGTCGACCCCATGCAGTGGGTGCTGACCGGGGGAGAGGACCACGCGATCGTGGCGACCTTCCCACCGGACGTGAAGCTGCCCGCCCGCTGGAAGGTGATCGGCGAGGTGCTGAACCCCTCGGCGCTGCCCCAGGTGACCGTCGACGGGGCGCCGTGGACGAGCAAGGGCGGCTGGGACCACTTCGGGACCCTGGAGTCATGATCACCGCCGCCGCAGCGAGTGGGCCGGCCCGTGCCCTGCCGCGCGTGCTGACGGTCGCGGGCTCGGACTCCGGCGGCGGGGCAGGGATCCAGGCCGACCTGAAGACGATGATGGCCCTGGGCGCGCATGGCATGAGCGTGATCACGGCCGTCACGGCCCAGAACTCCCTCGGCGTGCAGGGCGCCTGGGAACTGCCCGTGGAGGCGGTACGGGCGCAGTACCGCAGCGTCGTCGACGACATCGGCGTACAGGCGGTCAAGACGGGCATGCTGGCCTCGGCCGGACTCGTCGAGGCGGTGGCCGAGTTGATCGGCGGTACGGACGTGCCGTCGGTCGTCGACCCGGTGGGGGTGTCGAAGCACGGGGACCCACTGCTGGCGGCCTCCGCGCTGGACTCGGTGCGCACGAAGCTGCTGCCGGTCGCGACGGTGGCGACGCCGAACCTGGACGAGGTCGCCCAACTCACGGGCATCCGCGTCGAGTCGGAGGACGGCCTCAGGCGGGCCGCGGCGGCCGTCCTGGCGTACGGCCCGGCATGGGTGCTGATCAAGGGCGGCCACCTGCCCACGGACGCCGGGCGGGCCGGCGGTCACCAGGCGGTGGACCTGCTGACCGACGGCTCCGAGGAGCACTGGCTGCGCGCCCCCCGGCACGACAACCGGCACACCCACGGCACGGGGTGCACGCTGGCGTCGGCGATCGCCTGCGGGCTGGCGAAGGGGGAGACCGTGCCGGACGCGGTGGCGGCGGCCAAGGAGTACGTGACCGGGGCGATCGCCGCCGGGTTCGCGCTCGGGCGCGGGATCGGGCCGGTGGATCACGGATGGCGGTTCAGGCCCGAGGCGTAAGCAGGGGATGGGCAGGGTGCAGGCACACCGATACCGCCGACACCTGGGCTTCAGGGACAGCAAAAAGCCGGTCCACACTCCGGTGGACCGGCTCTGTGCAGCGAACCAGCAGTGGCCGCGCGCATGGGGCCCCCTGCTCCGGCGAAGCCGAGAGCCGGGGGGATGTACGTCAGCGCGAGACCTTGCCGGCCTTGATGCACGAGGTGCAAGCGTTCACGCGCTTCGGCGTCCCGCCGACCACGGTACGCACACGCTGGATGTTCGGGTTCCAGCGACGGGGCGTACGGCGGTGAGAGTGCGAGATGTTGTTGCCGAAGCCCGGCCCCTTGCCGCAGACGTCGCAGTTGGCAGCCACGGGTCACTCCAAAGACTTCAGATGCACTTACGGTTGATCCCGGCATGCCGGGATCAAGATCTGCGATCGATCAAGATCCACGATCGGAGATCCGAGTGGCGTTGCCAGGGGAAGGCCCGATCTGGATCGGGCAACCGGAGCAGCATACAACGACTGCTCCCGTGGACCGAAATTACCATGGTTGATGCGAGGCCCGTTCCCGGCCCTCCTCCTGCTCACACGGCCCTTGGGTCTACGCTGCGTCCCACGTCCAGCAGCTCGTCGAGGAGGCGCAGGTGCCGCAGGTGCCGCAGACATTGGATGCTCTCGCGGTGCGTGCCTGGTGCGGGCTCGCGCTGGAGGCGCTGGGGCGGGCCCGCGAGGAGATCGACGCGATCAACGTCTATCCGGTGGCCGACGGCGATACCGGGACGAACCTGTACCTGACCGTGGAGTCGGCCGTGGCGGCGGTCGAGGCGGTGTTCGCGGGGCACGAGGCGGCAGGCCGCGGGGCGGGGGACAGGGCGCTGAAACCCGCGCTCGCCGAGGTCGTCCGGGCCATGGCGCACGGCGCGCTGATCGGGGCGCGGGGAAACTCGGGGACGATCCTCGCGCAGCTGCTGCGGGGCATGGCACAGGTACTGGCCTCCGACCGTGAGGCCGCACACACCGACGGTCCGGCCCTGCGGGTCGCGCTGCGGCACGCGGCCGACTCCGCGCGCGAGGCGGTCGCGCACCCCGTCGAGGGCACGGTCCTCTCGGTCGCCGACGCGGCGGCCGACGCCGCGACCGGGGCCGAGGGCGACTGCGGGTCGGTCGCCCGGGCGGCGTACGAGGGAGCGCGGGCGGCCCTCGCGGCGACCCCGGGGCAGCTGGCCGTCCTGGAGCGTGCGGGGGTCGTGGACGCGGGCGGGCGTGGGCTGGTGACGGTCCTGGCGGCGCTGGTGCAGACGCTGACGGGGGAGGCGCCGAGGCACGGAACCGTGCCGCTGACGGCTCCGGCACCGGTACAGGCCGCGGGGACGGAGGTCCCGGAGCCGGAGGCCGTGCACGCGCGGGCACCCGGCGACGCGTGTGAGGTAGGCGGGCCCGCCTACGAGGTGATCTACCTGCTGGAGGCGGACGACGCGGCCGTGGCACGGCTCAAGGAGCGGCTCGACGCGCTGGGGGAGTCGCTCGTCGTGGTCGGCGGGGACGGGCTGTGGAACGTCCACGTCCACGTCGACGACGCCGGTGCCGCCGTGGAGGCTGGTGTCGAGGCCGGGCGGCCGTACCGGATCAGGATCACGCACTTCGGGGCCGGGGACGCGCACATGGCGGGCGCCGGGCGTCCGCCGCGCGAGCGGGCCCCGCGCGCGGTGGTGGCGGTGGTGCCGGGGGAGGGGCTGGCCGGGCTGTACGCCGAGGCCGGCGCGACGACGGTGGTGGCCCGCCCCGGGGAGCCTCCCGCCAGCGGGGAGCTGGTGGAGGCCGTACGGCGTGCCCACGCGCGCGAGGTGGTGTTGTTGCCGAACGACGCGGAGCTGCGGCACACGGCCGCCGCGGCGGCCGAGCAGGCGCGCGCGGAGGGCGTCCGTGTGGCTTTGATCCCCACCCGATCCGCGGTCCAGGGCATCGCCGCGCTCGCCGTCCACGAGCCGGACCGCCGCTTCGACGAGGACGTCGTCTCCATGACGTCCGCGGCGGGTGCCACCCGCTACGCCGAGGTCGTCATCGCCGAGCGCGAGTCCTGGACGATGGCCGGCATCTGCCAGGCCGGCGACGTCCTCGGCCTCATAGACGGCGACGTGGCCGTCATCGGCTCCGATGTCACGGCGACCGCGGAGTCGGTCCTCAACCGCATGCTGGCCGCCGGCGGGGAGATGGTCACGCTGGTCCTGGGCGACGAGGCCCCGGCGACGATCGTGGACCACCTGGAGTCCCGGGTACGCGAGTCGTACCTGGCGGTGGACACGGTGGTGTACCGGGGCGGGCGGCAGGGGGCGCTGCTGCTGATCGGCGTGGAGTAGCGCCCCCGCCACCCCTACCCGGCGGGGTGGTTCATCGGCCTGACGGCCTCGTCAGTTCTCACCCCGCGCCTCCATCAGCTCCAGCATCCGACCGGCCTCCGCACGACGCGCCTGAGCCGTATCGCCCGACACCCCCTCGTACGCCGCCAAGACGCCCCGCGCCCGCACCACCGCATCCCCCGGCCGCTGAAGATCCGCCTCCAGCCAGCCGACCGCCAGCTCGGCACCGGTACGCGCGTCGAGGCCGGCCTCACCGAGCGCACCGTACGCGTCGATCGCCCGCGCCAGATGCCCCAGCGCCTCCTCGAACGCCGGCCGGCGCACGTCGGCGTCCGCGTCCTCCGCCACCGAACGGGCCACCAGCTCCCCGAACTGCCGGCAGGTCTGCCCGAGTTCGGCGAGCATCTGCTGGTGCGCCTCCCGATCGTCGTCGGAGCCAGCGGAGCCAGCGGAGCCGTTGAGGTCGTCGGAGTCGCCGATGGGCCCGGCACCCAGCACCGTCTCGCACTCCGCGACCGCCTCCGCCATCAACGCCCGCGCCCGGTCGAGCCCTTCCTCGCCACGTTCGCGCACCACGAGCCAGGCCCGCGCGCGCAGGGCACGGACCAGACCATGGCCGTTGCCGAGATCACGCCACAGGTCCCCGGCACGCGCGTACGCCTGCTCGGCCTCCGCCGGCAACCCCGCGTGCCCCAGCGCCTCCGCGGCGAGGTGCGCGAGCATGGCGTGGTCGCGCTGCTCGGGCCAGTGCCGGGCGATCTCGGCGGCCTGCAACCAGTGCTCGGCGGCCTCCCGGTGCTCCCCGAGCTCGGTGAGACAGTCGCCGAGCCACCACCGCGTCTGCACGATCGCCCCGTCGCCGTGGGCCTCGGCAGCGAGGTCAGGGAGTGCCGACTCCAGCACCTCGGCGGCCTCGGCACACCGCTCCTGCCGCAGCAGGAAACCACCGAGCTGATGCCGCGCCCACGCGCCGAGAGTCCGCGCCTCGCCGGCCTCGTCGGCCCAGTGCGCCGCCTCCAGCGCGTGCTCGGCCGCAGGCTCGAACTGTCCGGCCTCACCGAGCACTTCGGCCAGCTGGAGGTGCAGCTGGGCGTGCCCTATCGGCTCCAGGTAGGGCGCTCCGTGCTCCAGCGCCGCGCGGGCCGCCCGCTCGGCCCCCTCCAGGTCCCCGAGGTGCCGTGCGGCCCTGGTGAGCCGTGCCTCCTGCTCCACCGCGAACCACGGCAGTCCGGCCGCCACGTACGCCGCGGCGGACCGGGCGAGCAGTTCCGCCGCGGTCTCGGCGTCCCCGCCGCGCGCGGCCAGCTCCCCGAGCATGCCCAGGGCCTCCGCGGCCCGCGAGGCCAGGCGCACGTCCGCGGTGTGCGGCTCGGTGAGGGCCAGCAGCTCCCGTACGGCTTCCTCGGCGACCGCCATGGCGTCCGCGGCACCTTCGCCCTGGGCCTCGTCCAGCCGGTGCATCAGGATGCGTGCGCGTCCCACCAGCACGGACGCCGTCTGCCGCACCCCGGTGCCGCCCTCCGCGAAGAGCGCGAGGATCTTCTCGTACGGCTCGGAGATCAGCGCCAGCGCGGCGTTCGGCTGCCCCGTGAAGGCGTGGACGGACGCCCTGCGCGCATGGGCCGCCAGCGCCTCCCCCTGGTCGCCCGCCTCCTCGTACAGCTCGGCCGCGCGCACGAAGAGGTCCAGTCCCTCGGGGCCGAGACCGATCGCCTGGTGGTCGATGATCTCCGCCCGGTCGTACGGGTCCAGCACCGCGTCCTCGGCATCGGCCGCCCGCGCCACAGCGGCCCACGCCTCGACGGCGTCGGGGTGCACGGTCTCGGCGAGCCGCCGTGCCTCGGCGAGGAGGGCGGGCAGGTCCGGGGGCGTGTCCGGTGCGGCGGGCTCCACGGGAGCCTGCGGCCGGGGCGACGGCACCGGCATCTGCCGCCTCGCGCGCACTCCCAACGGCAGCCGCTCCACCAGCGGCCGCTGGTCCATGCGCTCCTCGGTGCGCGCGCTCACGTACGGCGTGCCGTTGCGCTCGTCGAAGCGGGCGGCCAGCGAAAGGGCCTCCCCGCGCGTGTGGGCGGCCAGTTCCCGCGCCGTCCAGGCACGGCCGGCGGGGCCGGGGACCGTTTGATCGCCCAACCCACGCTCCACGAGGCGGTCCATCAGGAGGGCCACGACCGCCGTGAAGTCCAGCTTGCTGCGCGGGTCCCCGTCATCCGTGAAGTACGCGGAGCGCTCGGCCAGCAACTCCAGGCCGCGCGCCTCGTTGCCGGACAGGGCGCAGAACTCCACATGGTCCGCGTAGGCGCCCCGCATGCTCTCCATGGCCCGTACGAGCCGGAAACCGCGCAGATGGTGGGCGCGGGCCTCGTCGAGGCGGCCCAGGCGCAGCAGCGGCAGAAGGGAGGCCGCGAGGACCGTGTGCGGCTCGTGGGCGCACGTGTACTCGCCCTCCAGGACCGGCGCCCACAGCTCCAGGGCCCGGTCGTCGTCGTTCCGCAGCGCCTGCCACCAGCCCTGCCCGTGCAGCTCGCAGGCGTGGCAGTCGGCCATGCTGTCCCGGTCGGCGGCCAGCCACGCCCCGTACGCCCGCTCGGCCCGCTCCAGATCGCCGACGTGCGCGGCCACGCTGAACTCGGCGCTGCGCACGGCCCGTTCGGAGTGCCCGGCGAGGCGGTAGCGGCGCTCCATCTCGCCGAGCCACTTCTCGATGGAGGCGAGCGGGATGTGCGGCTGGTTCAGCATGCCGGCCGACATCCACTTGAAGACCCAGTGCAGGGAGTGGGTCTCGTACTCGTCGAAGTCCTCCGGGCGCTCGTCCCACATGCGCAGCAGACGCGCGAACGGGACGAACATCTTGTCCTTCTCGGAGCTGTAGTTGTAGACCTTCAGCTGGTGTCCGAGCGCCTCGATCACGGCGAGCGGGATGGTCAGCTTCTCGGCCTGTACGAGCAGGTGCTCCGCGCGCGCGTTGCGGGCGGGGCCCTCCGGCTCGTCGTAGTTCTCCGCCATCGCGTGGCGCAGCTCGTCGAAGGAAGTGATCTCGGTGAACTCGCTGAACCGGCTCATCGGCGGCCCTCCTCCCCGGACTCGCTGTGGGTGGCCCACTCCAGGAGCCCGATGAACGCACGGTTCAGGAGCGCGGAGTCCGCGGGCCTGAGCGGGCGCTGCGCCATCAGCAGGGCCTGCCCGTAGAGGGACTCCGTGGCGGTGCCGATCAGCTCCGGGTCGTTCAGCGAACTGACCTTACGGATCAGCGGGTTGAGGTGGTTGAGCACCAGCCGCGCGCGCGGGGCGCTGCTCCGCAGGGAGCCGAGGATGCCCGCCCACAGGTCGTCGGCCTGCTCCTCGGCCTCGGCGCGTGCCTGCTCGTGCCGGGACGCCCGGTCGTCCAGGTGCAGCGCGGGCACGGAGAGCGGATGGAAGGCCCGGAGCACGACATCGCACCCCAGGGGGTCGAGCCTGCCCCGCGCGGCGGACAGGAAGCCCGACAGGGCCAGCTCCTCGGCCGGGTCCACGGCGTCCAGGTGTGCGGTCACCGTGTCGGCGTCCAGCTCGGCGACCACCGTCCCCGGGCGCACCGACGGCAGCGCCTCCACCAGCTCGCTGTCGTACGTGTAGCCGCCGTTGACGACCCCGACGCCCTGCGCCGAGGCGATCGGCGCGACCTGCCGGTACTCCTCGACCGTCCGCGTGAAGTGCACCACCGGGTGCCGCTGCGCGAACTCCTCCAGGGACAGCCGCCCGTCCGTCGTCTCGAACGGCAGCCACGGCAGCATCGTGCGCAGCATCTCCTTGTCGTGCCGCGCCAGGGACTTCACGCCCAGGTAGTGCACCGACAGGAAGGCCGCCAGCCGCTCCGGATCACCCGCGGCGAGCCCGGTCAGCCAGGCACGGATCGTCGTCCCCAGGGCCTCCCGCACGCCCGCGAGGGTCTCGTCCTCGTACAGCGACTCGCGCGACGCCGTGGGCCGCAGGCTGTCCGTGTCGAGGACGCAGCGCACGAAGAACGCCCAGTCGGGCAGCAGCTGTTCGGCCCGCTCGGTGAGCAGCATGCCCTTCAGGTGCACACGGTGGCTCGCACGCTGGGCGGGGCTCACCGCGGACGGCAGCACGTACGCCACGCCCCGGATCCCGGCCAGCGGCACGTCCAGCTCGATCGAGTCCAGCGGCGTGAACCCGAACAGCTCGTGGCAGTGCCGCGCCAGGGCCACCCTTCGGGTGCCGGGCGACGGGTACGCGCGGTCCCAGGGCGCCGGCAGGTCGGTGACCGCCTCGTCGCCCACGCGCACGTCGTAGGGCAGCAGCGACCCGAAGTCCCGTGCCAGGGACAGGACCCGCTCGTGGCTCAGCCAGTCGGCCGCGCCGGGCCGCGCCACCAGGTGCACCGTCGTGCCCGGCTCGGTGCGGGCGTCCTGCGGCAGTGTGCGCACGGTGTACGAGCCGTCGTCGGTCGCCGTCCACTCCACGGGCGCCGCGTCGGGCGTACGGGCGCTGCGGCTGACGACCCGGATGCGCTCCGCGACGACGAAACAGGCCAGCAGTCCGATGCCGAACTGGCCCAGGAAGTCGGAGCGCGCCGCCTGAAGGCCGTCGGCCCGCTTGGAGCTGCGGCCGATCGTCGCCAGGAGGTTGTGGACGTCGGACTCGGTGAGGCCCACACCGGAGTCCTCCACGCGCAGGGAGCCGCCGTCGGTGGACAGCCGTACCCGGGCGGGTGCGTCGGGCTGCTCGGCCCGCCGGGCGGTGATGGCGTCCACGGCGTTCTGCAGCAGCTCGCGAAGGTAGACCCTCGGACTGGAGTAGAGGTGATGGGAGAGCAGGTCCACCAGACCACGCAGGTCGACCTGGAACGTATGAGGTGAGTGAGGTGACTGAGGTGCCTGGGATGACTGTGAGGTCTGGGAATCCATCGTCACAGCGCCGCGGGTGGGGGATGTTCGACGGCGCGGGGTCGGGCGGTCCCGGTGGGGCGGTGACCGCGGAGGGAGGCCGGAAGTGGGACATCCTAGGGCGCGAACTACCCGCCTGACCAGCGGATTTCCAAGACGTATACGGCATTGTCAGTGTCGTGGTGTGCAATGGATCTCGTGCCCGCACTGCAAGAACCCCTGGACCAGCCGTTGAGGTCGGTGCTCGGCCCCGCCACCGCGAAGGTGATGGCCGAGCACCTCGGCCTGCACACCGTCGGAGACCTGCTCCACCACTATCCCCGCAGGTACGAGGAGCGCGGGCAGCTCACCCACCTCGCCGACCTGCCCATGGACGAGCACGTCACGGTGGTCGCGCAGGTCGCCGACGCCCGCCTGCACACGTTCGCCTCGGCGAAGGCCCCGCGCGGCAAGGGCCAGCGCCTCGAAGTGACGATCACGGACGGCAGTGGCCGTCTCCAACTCGTGTTCTTCGGCAACGGCGTGCACAAGCCCCACAAGGAGCTCCTCCCCGGCACCCGCGCCCTGTTCGCCGGCAAGGTCTCGGTCTTCAACCGCCGCCTGCAGCTGGCCCACCCGGCGTACGAGCTGCTGCGCGGTGACACCCCGGACGCGGCGGAGGCCATCGACAGCTGGGCGGGCGCGCTCATCCCGATCTACCCGGCCACCGCCAAGCTGGAGTCCTGGAAGATCGCCAAGGCCGTCCAGACGGTCCTGCCGAATGCAGGAGAGGCCGTCGACCCGCTGCCGGAGTCGTTGAGGGAGGGACGAGGGCTCGCCTCCCTCCCCGAAGCCCTCCTGAAGATCCACCGGCCGCACACCAAGGCGGACTTCCACGCCGCCCGCGACCGCCTCAAGTGGGACGAGGCCTTCGTCCTCCAGGTCGCCCTCGCCCGCCGCCGCCACGCCGACGCCCAACTCCCGGCCGTGGCCCGCACGCCCAAGCCGGACGGCCTCCTCACCGCCTTCGACGCCCGCCTCCCCTTCACCCTCACCGACGGCCAGCGGAAGGTCTCCGGGGAGGTCTTCGACGACCTCGCCACCGAGCACCCGATGCACCGGCTGCTGCAGGGGGAGGTGGGATCGGGAAAGACGTTGGTGGCCCTCCGCGCCATGCTCGCCGTCGTCGACACGGGCGGCCAGGCTGCCATGCTCGCGCCCACCGAAGTGCTCGCCCAGCAGCACCACCGGTCGGTCACGGAGATGATGGGAGAGCTGGCCGAGGGCGGAATGCTGGGCGGTGCCGAGCACGCCACCAAGGTCGTCCTGCTCACCGGTTCCATGGGCGCCGCGGCCCGCCGCCAGGCGTTGCTCGACCTCGCCACGGGGGAGGCGGGGATCGTCATCGGCACGCACGCGCTGATCGAGGACAAGGTGCAGTTCCACGACCTCGGGCTGGTCGTCGTCGACGAGCAGCACCGGTTCGGGGTGGAGCAGCGCGACGCCCTGCGCGGCAAGGGCAAACAGCCGCCGCACCTGCTCGTCATGACCGCCACCCCCATCCCGCGCACGGTCGCCATGACCGTCTTCGGCGACCTGGAGACCTCCGTCCTCGACCAGCTCCCGGCCGGACGCTCCCCGATCGCCAGCCATGTCGTACCGGCCGCCGACAAACCGCACTTCCTCGCCCGCGCGTGGGAGCGGGTGCGGGAAGAAGTGGGCAACGGACACCAGGCGTACGTCGTCTGCCCCCGCATCGGCGACGAGGAGGACGACGGCAAGAAGGGCAGCGCCAAGAAGTCCCCCGAGGACGAGGCCGAGAAGCGCCCGCCCCTCGCGGTCCTGGACATTGCCGACCAGCTCGCCGCAGGCCCTCTCCAGGGGCTGAGGGTCGAGGTCCTGCACGGACGTATGCAGCCCGACGACAAGGACGCCGTGATGCGGCGCTTCGCGGCGGGCGAGACCGACGTCCTGGTGGCGACCACCGTGATCGAGGTCGGCGTGAACGTCCCGAACGCCACCGCGATGGTGATCATGGACGCCGACCGGTTCGGCGTCTCCCAGCTCCACCAGCTGCGCGGCCGTGTCGGCCGTGGCTCGGCCCCCGGCCTCTGCCTCCTGGTCACCGAGATGCCCGAGGCCAGCGCCGCGCGCCAGCGCCTGAACGCCGTGGCAACCACCCTGGACGGCTTCGAGCTCTCCCGCATCGACCTCGAACAGCGCCGCGAGGGCGATGTCCTCGGCCAGGCCCAGTCCGGCGCCCGCACCTCGCTGCGCATGCTCGCCGTCATCGAGGACGAGGAGATCATCGCGGAGGCCCGGGAGGAGGCCGTGGCGGTCGTCGCCGCGGACCCGGACCTGGAGCACCTTCCCGGGCTGCGCACGGCGCTCGACGCGCTCCTGGACGAGGAGAGGGAGCAGTACCTGGACAAGGGCTGAGGACAGCGCCCCGATGAGGGCGCGGGGCTGTGCGATATGCGGCTTCGCCGCGCGGGCGTGAGCAACCACCGCGAGGAACCTCAAGGAACCCGCAGTAACAAACCCGCAGTCGCCAACGAGCCCGCAGTCGCCAACGAGCCCGCAGTCGCCGACGAGCCCGCAGTCGCCGGCGAACCCGCCGTCGCCCGCGACACAAGGCACCCCCGCCACCCGGCCTGCCAAACTGGACCGTAACCATCCCCACACACAAGGACCCGAGATGACCCGCGTGATCGCTGGCGCAGCCGGCGGACGCCGCCTGGCCGTCCCGCAGGGAACCGGCACCCGTCCCACCTCCGACCGCGCGCGCGAAGGACTCTTCTCCACCTGGCAGGCCCTGCTCGGTGGCCCACTCGACGGCGAGCGCGTCCTCGACCTGTACGCCGGCTCCGGCGCCGTGGGCCTGGAGGCGCTCAGCCGGGGCGCGGGCCACGCCCTGCTCGTCGAGGCCGACGCCCGCGCCGTCCGCACGGTCCGCGGGAACGTGAAGGCACTTGGCCTCCCCGGCGCCGAGGTCAGAGCGGGCAAAGCGGAGCAGATCGTCCACACTCCGGCGCCGCCGACGCCGTACGACATCGTCTTCCTCGACCCCCCGTACGCGGTCACGGACGACGATCTTCGCGAGATTCTGCTCACACTCCGCACCGGGGGCTGGCTCGTTGCCGAGGCCCTCGTCACCGTGGAGCGCAGCACCAGAGGCGGTGAATTCCTCTGGCCCGACGGCTTCGAGGCGATCCGGGCCCGTCGCTACGGCGAAGGAACGCTTTGGTACGGTCGCGCCGCCTCCATGTGCGAAGACGCACGATGACCGGATCAGAGAGCGAGGGACCCAAGTTGCGCCGCGCCGTCTGTCCCGGGTCGTTCGACCCCATCACCAACGGACACCTCGACATCATCGCCCGCGCCTCCAAGCTGTACGACGTCGTACACGTCGCCGTGATGATCAACAAGTCCAAGCAGGGCCTGTTCACCGTCGACGAGCGGATCGACCTGATCCGCCAAGTCACCGCCGAGTACGGAAACGTCGAGGTCGAGGCCTTCCACGGCCTCCTCGTCGACTTCTGCAAGGAGCGCGACATCCCCGCCATCGTCAAGGGGCTGCGCGCGGTCAGCGACTTCGACTACGAGTTGCAGATGGCCCAGATGAACAACGGCCTCTCGGGCGTGGAGACCCTCTTCGTGCCCACCAACCCCACCTACAGCTTCCTGTCGTCCTCCCTGGTCAAGGAGGTCGCTGCCTGGGGCGGCGACGTCTCGCACCTGGTGCCGCCGGTGGTCCTGGAGGCACTGCACAAGCGCCTCGGGAAGGACTGAGCGCAGGACGGAGCACCGTCCGTGGCGGACGCCTCGGCCCTGCGTGACCTGACAACCCGTCACCCGGTGTCGGGTGGTGCGCGAGTGGCCGTACAGTCGAACCGTCCGTCTCCAACAACGCTGTAGAGAGTGGCGAGCACACGGTGGACGTGCAGAAGAAGCTCGACGAGATCGTCGCCGCGGTCTCCAGTGCCAGGGCCATGCCCATGTCGGCCTCGTGCGTGGTCAATCGCGCCGACCTGCTCTCGATGCTCGACGAGCTGCGCGAGGCCCTGCCCGGCTCCCTCGCCCAGGCCCAGGAACTGATCGGCGACCGTGAGCAGATGGTCGAGCGGGCCCGGCAGGAGGCCGAGCGGATCATCGAGACCGCGCACGCCGAGCGCGGCACCCTGATCTCCGACACCGAGGTCGCCCGCCGCTCCCAGAACGAGGGCGACCGCATCCTCGCCGAGGCCCGCCAGGAGGCCGAGGAGGTCCGTGCGGAGGCCGACGACTACGTCGACTCCAAGCTCGCCAACTTCGAGGTCGTCCTCACCAAGACCCTCGGCTCCGTCGGCCGCGGCCGTGAGAAGCTCCTCGGCACCGGCCCCGGCACCGATGAGAACGGCTACCAGGACGAGGACGCCCCCGAGCGCAGCCACGACCCCGAGACCCTGCGCAAGGACGCGGACGCGTACGTGGACGCCAAACTGGGGGCCTTCGAGGCGGTCCTCGCCAAGACCCTGGAGGCCGTCGGCCGCGGCCGCGAGAAGCTGCACGGCCGCATCGCCAGCGACGACCTCGGCGCCCTCGCCCTGAACGACGACGGCACTCCGGTGCAGCACACCAGCGACGCCGACTACCTCGCCGACCTGGCCGCGCCGGCGGGCACCGCGGAGCCCGCTGCCCGGACCCCCGAGATCCCGGCCCAGCCCCAGTACGCCCAGCAGGACGCCTACGGGTACCAGCAGCAGGACCAGTACGGCTACCAGCAGCAGTACGCCCAGCAGGCCGATCCGTACGGCTACCAGCAGGCCGATCCGTACGCCGCCTACTCGCCCCAGCCCGGGTACGACCCGTCCCAGGGCCAGCAGGCACATCAGCACCAAGGGCACCAAGGGCATCAGGACCAACAGGGATACACCCAGGCCCAGCCGAACACTCTCGACGAGACAAGTCTCTTCGACACCACCATGATCAGCGCGGAGCAGCTGCGCCGCTACGAGCAGGGTCGCTGAGAGCGGATTGGGCCCTGAGCGAAAGGTCCAGTATCCTGGCTCTTCGGTCGCGCCTACGTCCGCGATCAGACCTGCCCGGAACACCGCAGGGCAGCGTCTCCCCCGAGTTTCGAAGACCGAAAGCAGAAATGGCCCTGAACGCCCGCCTCGACCACCGCAACCCCTTCGTGTTCGACACGCACGAGCTGGGGCGTCGGCCGGGTGCGCTGCAGCGCCTGACCCGCACGGTCGACGCTCCCAAGGACTTCGGTATCCAGGGGGTCATCGGAGTGCCGGAAGGCGCCCCGGTGGAACTCGAACTCCGCCTGGAGTCGGTCATGGAAGGGGTGCTCGTCACGGGCACCGCCGGTGCACAGGCCAAGGGGGAGTGCGTAAGGTGTCTGGAGCCGCTGGAGCTGACGCTCGAAGCGGAATTCCAGGAGATGTTCTCGTACCCCGACGCCGATGAGCGGGGCCGCGTGATCGCGGAGCCCGACACCGACGCCGAGGACGACGAGGACAGGCTCTTCATCGAGGACGGCCTGTTCGACCTCGAACCCGTGCTGCGTGACGCGGTGGTGCTTGCCCTGCCGATGCAGCCGGTGTGCCAGGACGACTGCCCCGGCCTGTGCTCCGAGTGCGGAGCCAGGCTCGCGGACGACCCGGACCACCACCACGACGCCGTCGACATCCGTTGGGCGGCACTGCAGGGACTCGCCGGCACCATGAAGGACGGCGAGAAGGACGAGATGAGCGGCGGCGCGCCTCGATCAGCACGCGCCGACGAGAAGCAGGAGAAGTAGCCGTGGCTGTTCCGAAGCGGAAGATGTCGCGCAGCAACACGCGCCACCGCCGGTCGCAGTGGAAGGCTGCGGTCCCCACCCTGGTTGCGTGCGAGCGCTGCCACGAGCCCAAGCAGCAGCACATCGCGTGCCCGTCATGCGGCACCTACAACAAGCGCCAGGTCCTCGAAGTCTGAACGGCCGGTGAGAGGTCTGATGTCTGACGCCAAGGCGGATTCGAACGCCAGGAAGAAGACGGACAACACAGCCTCGTCCCACACGCTTCTGGAAGGGCGGCTCGGTTACAAGCTCGAGTCCGCCCTTCTGGTGCGTGCGCTGACCCACCGTTCCTACGCGTACGAGAACGGCGGTCTGCCCACCAACGAGCGCCTGGAGTTCCTCGGGGACTCCGTGCTCGGCCTGGTGGTCACGGACACGCTGTACCGCACCCACCCCGACCTGCCCGAGGGCCAGCTGGCCAAGCTGCGGGCCGCGGTGGTCAACTCGCGTGCGCTGGCGGAGGTGGGCCGCGGCCTCGACCTCGGCTCCTTCATCCGGCTCGGCCGGGGTGAAGAGGGCACGGGCGGCCGGGACAAGGCGTCCATCCTCGCCGACACCCTCGAAGCGGTGATCGGCGCGGTGTACCTCGACCAGGGGCTCGACTCGGCGGCGGAGCTGGTGCACCGCCTGTTCGACCCGTTGATCGAGAAGTCCTCGAATCTCGGAGCCGGCCTGGACTGGAAGACCAGTCTCCAGGAGCTCACCGCGACCGAGGGGCTCGGTGTGCCCGAGTACCTGGTCACGGAGACCGGCCCCGACCATGAGAAGACTTTTACTGCTGCCGCCCGCGTCGGAGGCGTCTCGTACGGCACCGGCACCGGCCGCAGCAAGAAGGAAGCGGAGCAGCAGGCGGCGGAGTCCGCCTGGCGTGCGATCCGCTCCGCGGCGGACGAGCGAGCCAAGGCGGCCCAGGAGGCCGCAGAGCGCGACGGGGAGCATCCCGACGCCGAGTCCGCCTGAATGTTTGCTCCCGAGCGCCCGTCCCTCCCCGGGGGCGGGCGCTCGGCCCGTACGGGGAAAGGCCCGTAGGGGAGATACGGGGGAGTCCCATGCCCGAGTTGCCCGAGGTCGAGGTCGTACGGCGCGGACTGGACCGCTGGGTGGCCCACCGCACCGTGGCCGACGTCGAGGTCCTGCACCCGCGTGCGATACGCCGCCACCTCGCCGGGCCCGAGGACTTCGCCCAGCGCCTGGGGGGCCACCGGATGGGCGATCCCGGCCGCCGCGGCAAGTACCTGTGGCTGCCGGTCGAGGACACCGGTGCGGCCGTCCTCGCGCACCTCGGCATGAGCGGCCAGCTCCTCGTCCAGCCGCACGAGGCGCCCGATGAGAAGCACCTCCGTATCCGCGTGCGCTTCACGGACGCCCTCGACACGGAACTCCGTTTCGTCGACCAACGCACCTTCGGCGGCCTCTCGTTGCACGACACCACGCCCGACGGGCTGCCGGACGTCATCGAGCACATCGCACGCGACCCCCTCGACCCGCTCTTCGACGACGAGGCGTTCCACCAGGCACTGCGCCGCAAGCGCACGACCATCAAACGGGCCCTGCTCGACCAGTCGTTGATCAGTGGCGTCGGCAACATCTACGCGGACGAGGCGCTGTGGCGCGCACGGATCCACTACGAGCGCCCCACGGTGGGGTTCACGCGCCCGCGCACCTTCGAACTCCTGGGCCACGTCCGGGACGTGATGAACGCGGCCCTCGCCGTGGGCGGCACCAGCTTCGACAGCCTGTATGTCAACGTCAACGGAGAGTCGGGCTACTTCGACCGCTCACTCGACGCGTACGGGCGTGAGGGCCTGCCGTGCCGGCGCTGTGCCACACCGATGCGGCGGCGCGCCTGGATGAACCGCTCCAGCTACTTCTGCCCGCGCTGTCAGCGGGCGCCGCGGACCTCGTCGTAACGCTCCCGCGCCCGCAGCACGTCCTCCATGCGGCCCTCCACACAGTGGATGAGGGCCAGCAGACGCTCGGAGACCTCATGGCCCAGGGGAGTGAGCGTGTAGTCGACGCGCGGCGGATTGGTGGGCTGTGCCTCGCGGTGGACCAGCCCGTCGCGCTCCAGGGCGTGCAGGGTCTGCGAGAGCATCTTCTCGCTGACCCCGTCGACCCGGCGCCGCAGCTCGTTGAACCGGAGCGAGCCCTCGTGCAGCGCCCCCAGCGTCAGCGCACCCCAGCGCCCCGTCACATGCTCCAGGGTTCCCCTGGAGGGACAGTTCTTCGCGAATACGTCGAAGGGCAGCGCGTCGAGTTCCATACGCCGAGAGTACGGCGAGACAGCGCTAACCACCAGGTTGCACTAACTTCCGGTTAGCGCTGTGGGGGCCGGGAGCCGGGAGCCGGGAGCCGGGAGCCGGGTGAAACTCCTAGTACCCGAAGTCCTGAGTCCACCAGGGACCGCCGGACCCCAGTTGCACACCCACACCCAGCGTCTTGAAGTCACAGTTCAGGATGTTCGCCCGGTGACCGGGGCTGTTCATCCACGCCTCCATGACGGCCGCAGCGGTCGCCTGCCCGCGGGCTATGTTCTCCCCGCCCAGGTCGGTGATCCCCAGAGCCGCCGCCCGGTCCCAGGGGCTCTCCCCGTCGGGGTCGGTGTGCTCGAAGAAGCCGCGCTTGGCCATGTCCTGGCTGAACGCCGAGGCCAGGTCCGACAGCGCGCTGTTCGCGGCAACCGGGCTGCACCCGGCCTTCTGCCGTTCCTCGTTGACCAGCCGGAGCACCTCCGCCTCGGCCTTGGTCTCCGCGGAGACCTTCACCGGGGCCTGCTTCTCGGGCTTTTCCGTGGCCTTGCCGGCGGGCTTCTTGGTCTTCTCCGGCTTTTCCGGCTTGGGCGCCTTGGAGGAGGGCTTCTTGGAGGGCGTCTTCGGCTGCGTGGCCGTGTCCGACGGGGGTGCGGAGGGCGAGGCCGCCTCACGCTGGGAGTCGCGGCTCGTGGATTCCTCGGCACGGTTCGCGGGGCCGTCCGTACCGCCCTGCTGGGTCTCGAAGCTCGTCGGCGTTCCCGCCGGAGTGACGGTGTCGGCGCTGCCGCCGCCGCTGACGGCGTACTTGTCGCCGCCCGGCAGTACCCCGGCGGCCACCGCCGCGGTGCCGATGGCGACGGCCGCGGACACGCCCAGAAGGCCGGTCTTCACCGGTGTCACGGCGCTCTTCTGCTTGCGGTGCGAACGTCGTCCGTGCGGCGTCTCGGTCTCAAGGACGGCGGCGAAGCCGTACAGGTTCTCAGGTCCGTAGCGCTCGGTGATCGCGTCCTCTGTGTGCGTAACCCCCGTGGCGCGGCCCCTGGCGGCGCGGCCGGCGGCGGAGCGTCGGTGGCGTCCCATGTCCTGGCCTTCCTCGACCTTGCGGTCACTCTCTTCACTGAACTCACACGAACGAGTGAGTTTCATATGAGATTCGTTGGACCGGGACGCTACAGCATGGTGCCGGGGGACGGTGAGACCTGAGAGACATTGGCCCGTTAGCGTGCGGGCATGAGCGAGGATGTACGGCTGGTCGCCTGGGTGCGCGGACACGTCCAAGGTGTGGGTTTCCGCTGGTTCACCCGGGCCAAGGCCCTGGAGATCGGCGGCCTGAGTGGTTTTGCTCTCAATCTGGCGGACGGGCGGGTCCAAGTGGTCGCTGAGGGTCCGCACGAGGGCTGCCAAGGGCTGCTGGAGTGGCTTCAGGGCAACGACACGCCCGGGCGTGTGGACGGTGTGACAGAGATCTGGGACACACCTCGCGGGGGGTACGACGGCTTTGAGGTCCGGTGACCCGGAGGCGTGGAACCGGCCGTCCGAAGCGGCCGGAAAATGCCGTTGGCACCCGCCCGAAGGGGAAATCACCAGGTGGTTGCCAAGAACCGCTTGCCGTGGCAGGCTCCGCGGTGAAGGATGATCTCCTTGCCGCCCGAGGTCCCGCAGGAGCCGCAGCGCCGCCCGTCCGGGCCGCGCGCCCCCGGGTCACCCGCCGATGCGGGGCGTGATCGTGTTGACCGTCAAACTTTTTGGTGAGACGCTGAAAGCCCCGCGCACCTTAGCTGTTTGGCATGGATGAACGGCAGCAAAACTCCACAGTGCCAAGCACTCCGGGTGCGATTCCCTCACGACCCACACCGCTTCGGTCGGTCACTCAGTGTGGAGGACCATCCATCATGGCAAAGGCGCTTCTCGGTTACGTCGGCGGCTCCGACCCGCGACTCCTCGCCGAGATGCGACGGCTCCAGCAGCGTGTCCAGGACCTGGAATCCGAGCTCGTACGAATCCAGGCGGAGAACGACGCGCTGACGGCTGCCGCTTCTCACGACTCGCTTATCGAGAGCATCGACGCACACCAGGCGGAGCCTGCGCTCACCTGATCACTGCATCGCCGGGCGTCAGCAGTGGTTGGGCGGCTCGTATCAACCGCTAAGTTGTCAGATCTGCAAGGGGCGCCCTCTCGGCGTCCCTTCCTTCTTGCCCCCGGGGCCCCTCCTCCTCACCCTCTTTAACGTTGGGTGTGCCCTGCGCGTTCACCGGTGAAACCGCGCGTTCATGGAGTGAGACCTGGCCGAAAGGTAGAGTCCGGCGGCGTGCACCTCAAGGCCCTGACCCTCCGTGGGTTCAAATCGTTCGCCTCGGCGACCACGCTGCGGTTCGAGCCGGGCATCACGTGTGTCGTGGGTCCGAACGGCTCGGGCAAGTCCAACGTCGTGGACGCGCTGAGCTGGGTCATGGGCGAGCAGGGCGCGAAGTCGCTGCGCGGCGGCAAGATGGAGGACGTCATCTTCGCCGGCACCACCGGGCGCCCCCCGCTGGGCCGCGCTGAGGTGTCCCTGACCATCGACAACACCGACGGGGCCCTGCCCATCGAGTACGCCGAGGTCACGATCACGCGGATCATGTTCCGCAACGGCGGCAGCGAGTACCAGATCAACGGCGACACCTGCCGCCTCCTGGACATCCAGGACCTGCTCTCCGACTCCGGCATCGGCCGCGAGATGCACGTCATCGTCGGCCAGGGCCAGCTCGACTCCGTCCTGCACGCCGACCCCATGGGCCGCCGCGCCTTCATCGAGGAGGCGGCCGGCGTCCTCAAGCACCGCAAGCGCAAGGAGAAGGCGCTGCGGAAACTGGACGCGATGCAGGCCAACCTGGCCCGCGTCCAGGACCTGACGGACGAGCTGCGCCGCCAGCTCAAGCCCCTCGGCCGCCAGGCCGCCGTCGCCCGCCGGGCCGCCGTGATCCAGGCCGACCTCCGCGACGCCCGCCTCCGCCTGCTCGCCGACGATCTCGTACGGCTCCGCAGGGCGCTCCAGGCCGAGGTCGCCGACGAGGCCGCGCTGAAGCAGCGCAAGGAGGCCGCCGAGGCCGAGCTGAAGAAGGCGCTCCAGCGGGAGGGGCTGCTGGAGGACGAGGTGCGACAGCTCGCGCCGCGCCTGACGCGCGCCCAGCAGACCTGGTACGAGCTGTCGCAGCTCGCCGAGCGGGTGCGGGGCACGGTCTCGCTGGCCGACGCCCGAGTCAAGAGCGCCACGTCCACGCCCCCCGAGGAGCGGCGCGGACGCGACCCCGAGGACATGGAGCGTGAGGCCGCCCGGGTCCGTGAGCAGGAGGCCGAGCTCGAAGCGGCCCTGGAGGCCGCCGAGCGCGCCCTGGAGGACACGGTCGCCCACCGGGCCGAACTCGAACGCGAGCTGTCCATCGAGGAGCGCCGGCTGAAGGACGTCGCCCGCGCCATCGCCGACCGCCGCGAGGGCCTGGCTCGCCTGGGAGGTCAGGTCAACGCGGCCCGTTCCCGCGCGGCCTCCGCCCAGGCCGAGATCGACCGCCTCGCCGCCGCCCGCGACGAGGCGCGGGAACGTGCCGGCGCCGCCCAGGAGGAGTACGAGACCCTGAAGGCCGAGGTCGACGGCCTCGACGCCGACGACGCGGATCTCGCCGGGCGGCACGACGCGGCCAAGCAGGCGCTGGCCGAGGCGGAAGCGGCCCTGACGGCGGCCCGTGAGGCGGCCACGGCGGCCGAGCGCAAGCGGGCCGCGACCCAGGCCCGCCACGAGGCCCTGGCCCTCGGCCTGCGCCGCAAGGACGGCACGGGCGCGCTGCTGACCGCGAAGGATCGTATCGGCGGACTTCTGGGACCGGCGGCCGAACTGCTGACGGTGACCCCGGGCTACGAGGTCCCGCTGGCCGCCGCCTTCGGCGCCGCCGCCGACGCCGTCGCGGTCACCACCCCGGCCTCCGCGGCCGACGCCATCCGTCTGCTCCGCAAGCAGGACGCCGGGCGGGCGGCACTGCTCGTGAGCGGCGCCCCCGAGGACGTAGCGGCCGGGGAGCGGACGGACGGCCCGCTGTCCGCCGCCGACCTGGTCCGTGGCCCTGCCGAACTCATGCCCGCGGTAAGGCGGTTGCTGCACGGCATCGTGGTCGTCGGCACCCTTGAGGACGCCGAGGACCTCGTCTACGCACGGCCCGGCCTGACTGCCGTCACCGCCGAGGGCGACCTGCTCGGTGCCCACTTCGCGAGCGGCGGCTCCGCCGGGGCCCCCAGCCTGCTCGAAGTGCAGGCGTCCGTCGACGAGGCGGCGGCCGAGCTCGAAGAACTCGCCGTACGCTGCGAGGAGTTGACCGACGCTCAGCAGCAGGCCACGCAGCAGCGCAGAGAACGGGCAGCGCTCGTCGAGGAGTTGGGGGAGCGGCGGCGGGCGGCCGAGCGGGAGAAGTCGGCCGTGGCGCAGCAGCTCGGACGGCTCGCCGGGCAGGCCCGCGGTGCCGCCGGGGAGGCCGAGCGCAGCACCGCCGCGGCCGCCCGGGCCCAGGAGGCGCTCGACAGGGCCGTACAGGAGGCCGAGGAACTCGCCGAACGGCTCGCCGTCGCCGAGGAGATGCCGGCCGAGGAGGAGCCCGACACCTCGGTACGGGACCGACTCGCCGCAGACGGCGCCAACGCACGGCAGACCGAGATGGAGGCCCGGCTCCAGGTGCGCACCCACGAAGAGCGCGTCAAGGGGCTCGCGGGGCGCGCCGACTCGCTGGACCGGGCCGCGCGCGCCGAGCGTGAGGCGCGGGCGCGCGCCGAACAGCGCAGGGCACGGCTGCGCCACGAGGCGGCCGTGGCCGGGGCCGTCGCCTCCGGTGCGCGGCAGCTGCTCGCCCATGTCGAGGTCTCCCTCGTCCGCGCCGAGGAGGAGCGCACCGCTGCCGAGGCCGCGAAGGCGCGCCGGGAGCAGGAGCTCGCCCGGGCCCGGGGCGAGGGCCGCGACCTCAAGGCCGAACTCGACAAACTGACCGACTCGGTCCACCGCGGCGAGGTGCTCGGCGCGGAGAAGCGGATGCGGATCGAGCAGCTGGAGACCAAGGCGCTGGAGGAGCTGGGCGTGGAGCCGGCGGGTCTCATCGCCGACTACGGCCCCGACCAGCTCGTACCGCCCTCGCCGCCCGCCGAGGGCGAACAGCTTCCCGAGGACCCCGAGCATCCGCGCAACCAGCCCCGGGCCTTCGTCCGCGCCGAGCAGGAGAAGCGGCTCAAGGCGGCCGAGCGGGCGTACCAGCAGCTGGGCAAGGTCAATCCGCTCGCCCTGGAGGAGTTCGCCGCGCTGGAGGAACGTCACAAGTTCCTCAGCGAGCAGCTGGAGGACCTGAAGAAGACCCGCGCCGACCTCCTCCAGGTGGTGAAGGAGGTCGACGAGCGTGTCGAGCAGGTCTTCACCGAGGCGTATCGGGACACGGCCCGGGAGTTCGAGGGTGTGTTCAGCCGGCTGTTCCCCGGTGGCGACGGCCGGCTCGTCCTGACCGACCCCGACAACATGCTCACCACCGGTGTCGATGTCGAGGCACGGCCCCCGGGCAAGAAGGTCAAGCGGCTCAGCCTGCTCTCCGGTGGCGAGCGGTCACTGACCGCCGTCGCCCTGCTCGTGTCGATCTTCAAGGCGCGGCCCAGCCCGTTCTATGTGATGGACGAGGTCGAGGCGGCCCTCGACGACACCAACCTCCAGAGGCTGATCCGCATCATGCAGGAGCTCCAGGAAGCCTCCCAGCTGATCGTGATCACCCACCAGAAGCGGACGATGGAGGTCGCCGACGCGCTGTACGGCGTCTCCATGCAGGGGGACGGGGTGTCGAAGGTGATCAGTCAGCGGCTTCACTGATGCTCCCGACTTTCAAGAGTTGAACACGTCACTCTCGCCCGCGGAACAAAGTCCAGGTTCACCCCGCTTTTGACTTCGAAACATGAAGGCATAGTCTCTGCAGCGTTGTTTTCACCTTCAGATGGCCGGTCGCATGGCCATGCCATTGGTATGACCATCTGAAAAGGGGCTTGTTCCAGGCCGGCAGCGTTGCCGGCGGCATGAGGAGTACATGTGACCAGCACAGCGCAGGCATCCAGATCAGGAGCCCGGGACGCACACCCCGAGCATCTCGCCCACGTCGTCTTCATCGCGGCGGCGGCCGCGATGGGCGGCTTCCTCTTCGGCTACGACAGTGCCGTGATCAACGGCGCCGTCGAGGCCGTCCGGGACCGCTACGACATCGGCTCCGCGGCGCTGGCGCAGGTCATCGCCATCGCGCTGATCGGCTGTGCCGTCGGCGCCGCCACCGCGGGCCGCACCGCCGACCGCATCGGCCGCATCCGGTCCATGCAGATCGCGGCCGTGCTGTTCACCATCAGCGCGGTCGGCTCGGCGCTCCCCTTCGCTCTCTGGGACCTCGCCCTCTGGCGCGTCGTCGGCGGCTTCGCCATCGGCATGGCCTCGGTGATCGGCCCCGCCTACATCGCCGAGGTCGCGCCCGCCGCGTACCGCGGCCGCCTCGGCTCCTTCCAGCAGGCCGCGATCGTCGTCGGCATCGCCGTCTCCCAGCTGGTCAACTGGGGCATCCTCAACGCCGCGGGCGGCGACCAGCGCGGCAAGCTGCTGGGCCTTGAGGCCTGGCAGGTCATGCTCGGCGTGATGGTCGTCCCCGCCGTGCTGTACGGCCTGCTGTCCTTCGCGATCCCCGAGTCCCCGCGGTTCCTGATCTCCGCCGGCAAGGAAGCGCGCGCCCGTGAGGTGCTCGCCGAGATCGAAGACGAGGACGTCGACCTGGACGCCAGGGTCGCCGAGATCGAGCTCGCCATGAAGAGCGAGCACAAGTCGGCGTTCAAGGACCTGCTCGGCGGCGGCTTCCTCTTCAAGCCGATCGTCTGGATCGGCATCGGCCTCTCGGTCTTCCAGCAGTTCGTCGGCATCAACGTCGCGTTCTACTACTCCTCGACGCTGTGGCAGTCCGTCGGCGTCGACCCGACCGAGTCGTTCTTCTACTCCTTCACGACGTCGATCATCAACATCCTCGGCACCGTGATCGCCATGATCTTCGTGGACCGGACAGGCCGCCGCCCGCTCGCCGTCATCGGCTCCGTCGGCATGGTCGTCGGCCTCGCCCTGGAGGCCTGGGCGTTCAGCTACGACCTCGTCGACGGCAGGCTCCCGGCCGCCCAGGGCTGGATCGCCCTGATCGCCGCCCATGTGTTCGTGCTCTTCTTCGCCCTCTCCTGGGGCGTGGTCGTCTGGGTCATGCTCGGCGAGATGTTCCCGAACAAGCTCCGCGCCGCCGCCCTGGGCGTGGCCGCCTCCGCTCAGTGGATCGCCAACTGGGCCATCACCGCGAGCTTCCCGTCGCTGGCCGACTGGAACCTCTCCGTGACGTACGTGATCTACGCGGTCTTCGCCGCGCTCTCCGTCCCCTTCGTGCTGAGATTCGTGAAGGAGACCAAGGGCAAGACGCTGGAGGAGATGGGGTAACCCGTCCCGGTCCAGCCCCTACCACCTCGCTCACCGAAGCCCGAGGAGAAGGGCCAAGTCCCCGCTGCCCCTCTCCTCGAACCCACCGCCGCCCCGCCCCGGACACCGCCCGGGCCGGGGCGGCGGCGTCACTCCGTGAGCCTCGGCAGCACGTCCTCGCAGAACAGATGCAGACTGCGCCAGCCCTCGTCGACCGGCATCCCACCGGACAACGGATGCAGGACGAAGCTGCCGAGCCCCTGCGCCACGCACTCGTCCGGCGTCAGAATCCGGTACACGCCCTCGGCACGCAGCTCCTCCACCGTCGTGGCCGCCGACTTCACCGCCGAGCGGGTCCCCTCCGACTGCCAGGACGCGTACGTCCGCGCCTCGTGCAGGAAGTGCTCGCCGTACACCGCCCACGCCCGGTCCGGGTCCTCGGCGACATGCAGCAGCGGGGTCTCGGCCGCGGGCATCATGGTCCAGCCCTCGGTGCCGTACTCCAGGAGCCGCTCCTTGTAATACGACTCCAGCTCCGGCAGATGCGCGCTCGGGAAGAACGGCAGCCCCAGCCGGGCCGCCCGGCGTGCCGCGGCCTTCGAGGAGCCGCCGACCAGCAGCAGGGGATGCGGCTCGGTGTACGGACGCGGAGTGACGCGGACGGTGCGGCCCCGGTAGGTGAACGGCTCGCCCGTCCACGCCTTCAGGACCGTCTCCAGCACCTCGTCCTGGAGCCGGCCGCGCCGCTTCCACTCCACGTCGAACAGGGCGTACTCCTCCGGCCGGTACCCGATCCCCGCCACCGTCACCAGCCGGCCGCCGCTCAGCAGGTCCAGTACGGCGATGTCCTCGGCCAGCCGCAGCGGGTCGTGCAGCGGTCCGATGACCGCCGACACGGTGACCGCGATCCGCCGGGTGGCCCCGAAGACCGCGCCCGCGAAGGCGAACGGCGACGGCAGCCAGTTGTTGGCGACCCCGTGGTGCTCCTCCGTCTGCACGGTGGTGATCCCACGGTCGTCGGCGTACGCGGCCATCTCGACGGCCGCCTGGTAGCGGGCGCCCAGCGACGCCGGGGTCGCACCGGGCTCGACGAGGTTGAAACGGACGACCGTGACGGGCATGGGTCCCCCTCGTGGCGTAGGTGAAGGGGGACGTTAGCTGACGACCAGTCAGGTTTCCATAGCGGTGGCCGCGTGACTGTGGGGAGGGTGTGTCACGGTCCACCTCATGGGCCGTGACACACCCTGGGGACGCTGCTTCGCGTACCAGACAGCAACCGCATACTGGGGGCGTTGTGACTCCGCCCCTGAGGGGCTTCCCGGCCGACACGAGGTCGGACGGGCGGGCCAGCCCGGCCCGGTGGGGACCGTGGCCCCGTGTGGACAACGAACCGCCGAGCGGGGGGTCACGCCATACTTGACTCGTTATGGAAATCCTCATCCTTGTTGTAGTCATCGCCGTGGTTGTGCTCGCCGCGATTGGCGGGCTCGTCATCGGCAGCCGCAGAAAGAAGCCGCTGCCCCCCGCGCCCCCCACAACGCCCGACATCACCGCCCCTCCGGCCGAGCCGCACGTAGGCGACGAGGCCGAAACACCGCGGGACGAACCGCGCCGGACGATCGAGGAGGTGGATCTCCCCGGCGGCTCGACCGGCGTCGCCGTGGAGGAGCCGCCCGCCGTCCCCGGGCTCGTAGCCCCCGAGATCGAGATCCCGGAGCCGGCCGCCGGCCGTCTGGTACGGCTGCGCGCCCGGCTCTCCCGCTCGCAGAACGCGCTCGGCAAGGGGCTGCTCACGCTCCTCTCGCGCGAGCACCTCGACGAGGACACCTGGGAGGAGGTCGAGGACACGCTCCTCACCGCCGACGTCGGCGTGCAACCCACCCAGGAACTGGTCGAGCGGCTGCGCGAGCGCGTGAAGGTGCTCGGCACCCGTACGCCTCAGGAGCTGCGCGGACTGCTCCGCGAGGAGTTGCTGGCGCTCGTCGGCGCCGATCTGGACCGTACGGTGAAGACCGAGCCCGAGATCAGCAAGCCCGGCATCGTGATGGTCGTCGGCGTGAACGGCACCGGCAAGACGACCACCACCGGCAAGCTCGCCCGTGTCCTCGTGGCCGACGGCCGCAGTGTCGTCCTCGGCGCCGCCGACACCTTCCGCGCCGCCGCCGCCGACCAGCTGCAGACCTGGGGTGAGCGGGTCGGCGCCCACACCGTGCGCGGCCCCGAGGCCGGCGACCCCGCCTCCGTCGCCTTCGACGCGGTCAAGGAGGGCAAGGAGATGGGTGCCGACGTCGTCCTCATCGACACGGCGGGCCGCCTCCACACCAAGACCGGCCTCATGGACGAGCTCGGCAAGGTCAAGCGTGTCGTCGAGAAGCACGCCCCGCTGGACGAGGTGCTGCTCGTGCTCGACGCGACCACCGGTCAGAACGGGCTGGTCCAGGCCCGCGTGTTCGCCGAGGTCGTCGACATCACCGGCATCGTGCTGACCAAGCTCGACGGCACGGCCAAGGGCGGCATCGTGGTCGCCGTCCAGCGTGAGCTCGACGTACCGGTCAAGCTGGTGGGTCTGGGAGAGGGCGCCGACGACCTGGCACCGTTCGAGCCGGAAGCGTTCGTGGATGCGCTTATCGGTGACTGAGCGTCCCTTCTTTGCGCCTGAACCGGCGCCGCTCTCGCGGAGCTGGTTGCTCGCCGTTGTGGTTCCTCAATTGATGGTTGCGGAGCGACGGTGGCGAAAAACAGAAAAGGCCCCGTCACATGTTGCAGATGTGGCGGGGCCTGGTCGTTGAACGGCAGGCTCAGGCGCGCGACCGATGCGCCACGTACGCCAGCGTGCCCAGCAGCAGGCGGGCGGCCGGTGGGTGCGTCGCCGAGTCCAGGGCGGGGGAGCGGAGCCAGCGGGCCGGGCCCAGGCCGCCGCGGTCGGAGGGCGGGGCCGTGACATGGCTGCCGGGGCCGAGGCCGCGCAGGTCGAGGGACGACGGGTCGTCCCAGCCCATGCGGTAGAGCAGCTCGGGGAGCTCGGCGGCCGCGCCCGGGGCGACGAGGAAGTGGGCGCGGCCCTCGGGGGTGGCGATGACAGGGCCGAGCGGGAGACCCATCCGTTCGAGCCGGACCAGGGCCCGGTGTCCGGCGGCCTCGGCGACCTCGATCACGTCGAAGGCGCGGCCCACCGGCAGCATGACCGAGGCACCCGGGAACTCCGCCCAGGCCGTGGTGACCTCGTCGAGTGTCGCCCCGGCGCGGACCGGGGGAGCGAAGTCGAGGGGATGCGCGCCGGGCGCCCCGCAACTCGTCCTGCCGCACGAGCAGGCGCCCGCGGCCGCCCGCGCACCGGGCACGACGTCCCAGCCCCAGAGCCCGGTGAACTCGGCCACGGCGGTGCATTCCGACGAGCGGCCGCCGCGCCGGCGCGCGCTGGATCGCATGTCCCGAATGCCGCCGATCGTGAAGCCCATGCCCCCTCCAACGGGTCCAGCACGCCAGTGGTTACGAGACGGAGGCGGATAGTGACCCTGTGTTTCCGTAAGGCCCGGGTGGTTGCTCGTCCCGGTGGCGCTCAGTGGTGCTCCAGGGGGCGTGCTCGACGATGCGCGCCGCTGAACGCATCGCTCCGCCTGCCCCCGGCCGTCATGTGTCAAGTGAATCGTGTAGAGGCAACCGTGAGTTCATTCGAAGGGGTGGCGAATGGTGGCGTTTCTGGATTCCCGGTGGCTGGACGGGTGATCGTAGGATTACTGTGTGTGCACGAGTCCTGGGGCGCATGCACGCGTGGGTATGCCGGAGGCAAGTCGAGTCTCCGTTCGACGGGTGACGACTGCCGGACGCGCGACCGTCCGTACCGGCATCCTGGTAGGGCTTGGCACACATGGCGCACAGGTGGTTTCAGGAATGGGGGCGTTCCAGTGGGCGACAACGGCGGAGGCGGCACGAACGCTGACAAGCGCCCCAACGAGCTCTTGGGTTCGTGGTTCGTGCGGAGCGGCTGGTCCAAGGGCGAGCTCGCCCGTCAGGTGAACCGCCGGGCCCGCCAGCTGGGTGCCGGCCACATTTCCACGGACACCTCCCGCGTGCGCCGCTGGCTCGACGGTGAGAATCCGCGTGAGCCGATCCCCAGAATCCTGTCCGAGCTGTTCTCCGAGCGGTTCGGCTGTGTCGTCGCCGTCGAGGACCTGGGCCTGCGCGCCGCCCACCAGTCCCCGTCCACCTCCGGCGTCGACCTGCCCTGGACGGGCCCGCAGACCGTGGCGCTGATCAGCGAGTTCTCGCGCAGCGACCTGATGCTGGCGCGGCGCGGCTTCCTCGGGACCTCGCTGGTCCTCTCCGCCGGGCCGTCCCTCATCGAGCCGATGCAGCGCTGGCTCGTGCCCTCGCCGTCCTCCCCCAGGCCCTTGGGTTCGCTCGCGCAGGGGGGAGCCTCATCGCACGGGGCGTCGGAGCCGGCGCCCGCCGCGCGCCGTCCGAGCCGGCTGTCCAAACCCGAGCTGGACCTCCTGGAGTCCACCGCCGTGATGTTCCGGAAGTGGGACGCCCAGTGCGGGGGCGGCCTGCGCCGCAAGGCGGTCGTGGGCCAGCTGCACGAGGTGACGGACCTCCTCCAGGAGTCCCAGCCAGAGGCCACCACCAAGCGCCTGTTCCGGGTGGCCGCGGAGCTTGCCGAGCTGGCGGGCTGGATGAGTTACGACGTCGGGCTCCAGCCGACCGCCCAGAAGTACTTCGTCCTGGCCCTGCACGCCGCCAAGGAAGCGGGCGACAAGCCCCTGGGGTCGTACGTCCTGTCCAGCATGAGCCGCCAGATGATCCACGTCGGCCGCCCCGACGACGCGCTGGAGCTGATCCACCTCGCTCAGTACGGCAGCCGTGACTGCGCGAGCCCGCGCACCCAGTCCATGCTGTATGCGATGGAGGCCCGCGCCTACGCCAACATGGGCCAGCCCAGCAAGTGCAAGCGGGCCGTGCGGATGGCCGAGGACACCTTCGCCGACGCCGAGGAGTGGGACGAGCCGGACCCGGACTGGATCCGCTTCTTCTGCGAGGCCGAGCTGTACGCGGAGAACTCCCACTCGTACCGCGACCTCGCCTACGTCGCCGGCCGCAGTCCCACGTACGCCTCCATGGCAGAGCCCGTGATGCGCAAGGCCGTCGACCTGTTCGCCGAGGACACCGAGCACCAGCGGTCGTACGCACTCAACCTGATCGGCATGGCCACGGTGCACCTGTTGCAGCGCGAGCCGGAGCAGAGCGCGGTGCTCGCCCGGAGGGCCATGGAGGTCGCCGTGAAGGTGCGCTCCGAGCGGGTCAACACTCGTATCCGAAAGACCGTCGACACGGCCGTACGCGATTTCGGGGATCTCGCCGAGGTCGTGGACCTCACCGACCAACTCGCCAAGCACCTGCCCGAGACCGCCGACGCGGTCTGACGCCCCTCCGCTCCAGGACCCCAAGGCTCCGGCCGCGGCCGGCCTCCCCGACTACTCGACTCGGCTCCCCCCGTGCCAGGTCATCGGATGGCCGCCCGCGGCCGGTACACGCGCGCCTTTTTGCGCCTGGTGCTGGGGGAGCTTCCGAAGGTTGCGTCACGATAACGATCGCGCGGCCCGGTATCCAGCAGTTCATCAAGGCGTAACACGCGAGGTGCCTTCGTCACGGTGGCGAAACATCGAGGGGCGTCGACCGAAACCGCGCTGCGCCAATCTCGTGGCGCATAACCGGCCCGCCCCTCAATCCGCTCAGGCTTCGCCCGCACGGGGCCGTACCTATCGACGAGGAGACGCCGATGGCATCATCCGCCATCACGCTAGCCGCAGACGCACCCACACTGTCTGCAGCCAACACAGGCTTCATGCTGATCTGTTCCGCCCTGGTGATGCTCATGACCCCGGGCCTGGCCTTCTTCTACGGAGGCATGGTCCGCGTCAAGAGCACCCTGAACATGCTGATGATGAGCTTCATCAGCCTGGGAATCGTCACCATCCTGTGGGTGCTGTACGGCTTCTCCCTCGCCTTCGGTACGGACTCCGGCAGCCTCATCGGCTGGAACTCGGACTGGGTGGGCCTCAGCAACATCGGACTGACGGAGCTGTGGGACGGATACACCATCCCGGTCTTCGTCTTCCTGGTCTTCCAGCTGATGTTCGCGATCATCACGCCCGCCCTGATCAGCGGTGCCCTGGCCGACCGCGTCAAGTTCAGTGCCTGGGCGCTGTTCGTCGCCCTGTGGGCCACGGTCGTCTACTTCCCGGTCGCCCACTGGGTCTGGGGCGCCGGCGGCTGGGCCTTCGAACTGGGGGTCATCGACTTCGCCGGCGGTACGGCGGTTCACATCAACGCCGGTGCGGCAGCGCTCGGCGTGATCCTGGTCATCGGCAAGCGCGTCGGCTTCAAGAAGGACCCGATGCGTCCGCACAGCCTCCCGCTTGTCATGCTCGGCGCCGGTCTGCTGTGGTTCGGCTGGTTCGGCTTCAACGCCGGTTCGTGGCTCGGCAACGACGACGGCGTCGGCGCGCTGATGTTCGTCAACACCCAGGTCGCCACCGCCGCCGCCATGCTGGCCTGGCTCATCTACGAGAAGATCCGCCACGGCGCGTTCACCACGCTGGGCGCCGCCTCCGGTGCCGTCGCCGGTCTGGTCGCCATCACCCCGGCCGGTGGCTCGGTCTCCCCGCTCGGCGCGATCGCCGTCGGTGCCATCGCCGGTCTGCTGTGCGCCATGGCCGTCGGACTGAAGTACAAGTTCGGCTACGACGACTCGCTCGACGTGGTCGGCGTCCACCTGGTCGGCGGTGTCGTCGGCTCCCTGCTGATCGGCCTCTTCGCCAGCGGTCATGGCCAGTCCGATGTCGCGGGCCTCTTCTACGGCGGCGGCCTGGACCAGTTCTGGAAGCAGTGCGCCGGTGTCTTCGCGGTCCTCGCCTACTCGCTGGTGGCCTCCGCGATCCTCGCCTTCCTCCTCGACAAGACCATCGGCATGCGGGTCTCCGAGGACGACGAGGTGGCGGGCATCGACCAGGTCGAGCACGCCGAGACCGCATATGACTTCAGCGGCGCCGGCGGCGGTGCCGCCCGGACGGTGCCGGCCCCGGTCGCCGCCACTGCGAGCAAGAAGGTGGACGCATGAAGCTCATCACCGCCGTCGTGAAGCCACACCGGCTCGACGAGATCAAGGAGGCCCTGCAGGCCTTCGGAGTGCACGGACTGACGGTCACCGAGGCCAGCGGTTACGGTCGTCAGCGGGGACACACCGAGGTCTACCGCGGTGCCGAGTACACCGTCGACCTGGTCCCCAAGATCCGCATCGAGGTGCTGGTCGAGGACGACGACGCCGAGCAGCTGATCGACGTCATCGTCAAGGCGGCCCGCACCGGCAAGATCGGTGACGGCAAGGTCTGGTCCCTCCCGGTCGACACGGCCGTCCGCGTCAGGACCGGCGAGCGCGGCCCGGACGCGCTCTGACGAGAAGGACAGGAGTCTCTGGGTGACGAGTACGCACGTACGCACGCAAGCAGACGACTCGGGACCCAGCGGCTACGCGGCGGCCCGGCTGCGCCTCCTCCAGGAGGGGGCGCAGTCCGGGCCGCCGCGCCGTACGGCCCTCGCCGAACTCACGGACGACTGGCTGCGCGGTCTCTTCGACGCCGGGACCGGAGAAAAGGGAGCGGAGCGACTTCCGCAGAAGGGTGGTGGTGGGCGACGGGAGGGCGGCCCGCGTGGCGTCTCACTCGTGGCCGTCGGAGGCTACGGGCGCGGTGAACTCTCCCCGCGCAGCGACCTCGACCTGCTCCTCCTGCACGACGGGAGCGACACGGACGCGGTGGCCGCCCTCGCCGACCGCATCTGGTATCCGGTGTGGGACCTGGGCCTCGCCCTCGACCACTCCGTGCGCACGCCCGCCGAGGCGCGCAAGACGGCGGGCGAGGACCTCAAGGTGCAGCTCGGCCTGCTGGACGCCCGCCACATCGCGGGCGACCTCGGCCTGACCGCGGGCCTGCGCACGGCCGTGCTGGCCGACTGGCGCAACCAGGCGCCCAAACGTCTCCCGGAACTCCAGGAGCTGTGCGTCGGACGTGCCGAACGCCAGGGTGAGCTGCAGTACCTGCTGGAGCCCGACCTCAAGGAGGCCCGTGGCGGCCTGAGAGACGCCACAGCCCTGCGCGCGGTCGCCGCCTCCTGGCTCGCGGACGCCCCCCGCGAGGGCCTGGCGGACGCCCGGCGCCGACTGCTGGACGTCCGGGACGCACTGCACCTCACCACCGGCCGCGCCACCGACCGCCTCGCCCTCCAGGAGCAGGACCAGGTCGCCGCCGAACTGGGACTGCTGGACGCGGACACACTGCTGCGCCAGGTCTACGAGGCCGCACGTGTCGTGTCGTACGCCAGTGACGTGACCTGGCGCGAGGTGGGGCGTGTGCTGCGCTCGCGCGCCGTACGGCCGCGGCTGCGCGCCATGCTCGGGGGCGGGAAGCCCACCACCGAGCGCTCCCCGCTGGCGGAGGGCGTGGTCGAGCAGGACGGCGAGGTGGTGCTCGCGCGGGCCGCGCGCCCCGAGCGCGACCCCGTGCTGCCCCTGCGCGCCGCCGCCGCGGCCGCGCAGGCCGGCCTGCCCCTCTCGCTGCACGCGGTACGCCGGATGGCGGCCGGCGCCCGCCCGCTGCCCACGCCCTGGCCCGCCGAGGCGCGCGAACAACTCGTCACGCTGCTCGGCTCGGGCCGTCCGACTGTGGACGTCTGGGAGGCACTGGAGGCAGAGGGCCTGATCACCCGGCTGCTGCCCGACTGGGAGCGGGTCCGCTGCCGTCCGCAGCGTAACGCCGTGCACATCTGGACGGTCGACCGGCACCTGATCGAGACGGCCGTACGGGCCTCCGAGTTCACCCGCCGGGTCCACCGCCCCGACCTCCTCCTGGTCGCCGCGCTCCTGCACGACATCGGCAAGGGCTGGCCCGGCGACCACTCCGTCGCGGGCGAGATCATCGTGAAGGACGTGGCCGCGCGCATAGGGTTCGACCGCGACGACGTGGCCGTGCTCGCCGCCCTCGTACGCCACCACCTGCTGCTCGTGGAAACGGCCACCCGGCGCGACCTGGAGGACCCGGCGACGGTCCGCTCGGTCGCCGAGGCGGTCGGCTCCGAGGGCACCCTGGAGCTGCTGCACGCGCTGACCGAGGCGGACGCGCTGGCCACCGGCCCGGCGGCCTGGTCCTCCTGGCGTGCCTCGCTGGTGGCCGACCTGGTCAAGCGGGTCGCCGCCGTGCTCTCCGGCGACGCCCCCGAGCAGCCCGCGGCCGACGCCGAGGCGCCCACCGCCGAGCAGGAGCGACTCGCCATCGAGGCGTTCCGCACCGGCGGCCCCGTCCTCGCCCTGCGCGCCCAGACCGAGCCGCCCGGCGAGAGCGAGGACAAGCCCTCCGGCGAGCCCGAGCCCCTCGGCGTGGAACTCGTCATCGCGGTACCGGACCAGCCGGGCGTCCTGCCCGCGGTGGCCGGCGTCCTGGCCGTGCACCGCCTGACCGTACGCACGGCGGAACTGCGGGCCCTGGAGCTGCCCGACGCCGACGCCTTCGACGGGCCGGTGCTCCTGCTGAACTGGCGGGTGGCCGCGGAGTACGGCTCCCTGCCCCAGGCCGCCCGGCTGCGCACGGATCTCGTACGGGCGCTGGACGGCTCCCTGGACATCGCCTCCCGTCTGGCCGAGCGGGACGCGGCGTATCCGCGCCGCCGGGGCGTGCTCGCGCCTGCTGCGCGGGTGACGGTCGCCCCGGCCGCCTCCCACCACGCCACGGTGATCGAGGTGCGGGCCCAGGACGCGCCCGGGCTGCTGTTCCGCATCGGCAGGGCGCTGGAGGACGCGGACGTACAGGTGCGCAGCGCCCACGTCAGCACCTTGGGCGCCAATGCCGTGGACGCCTTCTACGTGACCACTGCCAAGGGGGTGCCGCTGCCGGGGGAGGAGGCTGCCGCGGTGGCCCGGGCGCTGGAGGAGACGCTGCGGGGTTAGCCGCGACTGCCGGGGGCGCCTTTGTGACGGGCGCTCCCGGTTCCGTTCCCATGTGGGTCCGTACGGTCCGTACGGTCCGTACGTGTTGGGGATTCGGGTCCGTTCCCGTTCAGGAGGGGCGCCATTGGGTCCGTAAGAGAACGGGTGGAGACCCCACCGCAGCCGGACAGATACCCTGGAGGGCAGCCCACACTGCCCCCGACTCCGAGGACCGAAGCCGCCGTGTTCGATACGCTCTCCGATCGCCTCTCAGCGACTTTCAAGAACCTGCGGGGTAAGGGACGCCTTTCCGAGGCGGACATCGACGCCACGGCACGCGAGATCCGCGTCGCGCTCCTCGAAGCGGACGTGGCGCTTCCTGTCGTCCGGGGGTTCATCAAGAACGTCAAGGAGCGGGCGCTCGGCGCCGAGGTCTCCAAGGCGCTCAACCCGGCCCAGCAGGTCCTCAAGATCGTCAACGAGGAGCTCGTCCAGATCCTCGGCGGCGAGACCCGGCGCCTGCGCTTCGCCAAGCAGCCGCCGACCGTGATCATGCTGGCCGGTCTGCAGGGTGCCGGTAAGACGACGCTCGCGGGCAAGCTCGGCAAGTGGCTCAAGGAGCAGGGACACTCCCCGCTGCTGGTCGCCGCCGACCTCCAGCGTCCGAACGCGGTCAACCAGCTCAGCGTGGTCGCCGAGCGCGCGGGCGTGGCCGTCTTCGCGCCGGAGCCCGGCAACGGCGTGGGCGACCCGGTGAAGGTCGCCAAGGACTCCATCGAGCACGCGAAGTCGAAGGTCCACGACATCGTGGTCGTCGACACCGCGGGCCGTCTGGGCATCGACCAGGACATGATGCAGCAGGCGGCGGACATCCGGGACGCGGTCAGCCCCGACGAGATCCTCTTCGTCGTCGACGCGATGATCGGTCAGGACGCGGTCAACACCGCCGAGGCCTTCCGTGACGGCGTCGGATTCGACGGCGTGGTGCTGTCGAAGCTCGACGGCGACGCCCGCGGTGGTGCGGCGCTGTCGATCCGCCAGATCACCGGCAAGCCGATCATGTTCGCGTCGAACGGTGAGAAGCTCGACGACTTCGACGCTTTCCACCCGGACCGGATGGCCTCCCGCATCCTCGACATGGGTGACCTGCTCACCCTGATCGAGCAGGCGGAGCGGACGTTCAGCCAGGAAGAGGCCGAGAAGATGGCCTCCAAGCTGGCGTCCAAGAAGGGCCAGGACTTCACCCTGGACGACTTCCTGGCCCAGATGGAGCAGGTCCGGAAGATGGGCTCCATCTCGAAGCTGCTCGGCATGCTGCCGGGCATGGGCCAGATCAAGGACCAGATCAACAACCTCGACGAGCGGGACGTCGACCGTACGGCCGCGATCATCAAGTCGATGACCCCGGGTGAGCGGCAGGACCCGACGATCATCAACGGCTCGCGGCGTGCCCGTATCGCCCGGGGTTCGGGTGTCGAGGTCAGCGCCGTGAAGAACCTCGTCGAGCGGTTCTTCGAGGCTCGCAAGATGATGTCCCGCATGGCGCAGGGTGGCGGTATGCCGGGGATGCCTGGAATGCCGGGCATGGGTGGCGGTCCCGGCCGGACGAAGAAGCAGCCGAAGAAGGCCAAGGGCCAGCAGCGTTCCGGAAACCCGATGAAGCGCAAGCAGCAGGAGCAGGAGGCTGCCGCTCGGCGTGCCGCCGCGGCGCAGGGGGGTGCTCCGGGTGGGGCGCTCGGCCTGCCGGGCCAGCAGGGCGGGCAGGACTTCGAACTGCCGGACGAGTTCAAGAAGTTCATGGGCTGATCGGCGGGGGTGCGGGCCTTTGGCTCGCAGGGGTCCGTGGGCGTTTTCGCTGGGCGCGCGTTGGCCGATGGCCGTTGCCGCCGTTCGCTCTTCGCCGATAGCCGATAGCCGATAGCCGATAGCCGATAGCCGATCGGTTCGCCGGTTCGCCTACGGCGCGTCTCGTGCGGGACGCGCATGACGCCGGGGCGCTCTCGCTGTGAGGGCGCCCAGGTTTCGCGCCCCCCGCCGCCCCTACCCGTCCCATCCACAGGGGCGCCGCCCCTTCGCCCCTGCCAAGGGGGCTCCGCCCCCTGGACCCCTGATTCCGGGTCTGCGACCCGTACCTGCCCTTCGAGACCGCGCTCTCCGGGAGCGCCCCTGCCC
>NZ_VMNX01000379.1 GCF_009377235.1 Streptomyces acidicola | reverse complement strand
ACCCCGGACCCCCCTGCTCCCCCGGCTCCTGCGGGTCCCGTCCTCGTCCCTGTGTCCGTCCCTGTGTCCGTCCCTGTGCCCGTCCCTGTCCCCGTCCTCGTCCCGCCCCGGCCCCGGCTTCGCGGGCGACCGCAACGCTATGCCCGAGGACAGCAGCAACAGCCCGCCCAGCATCACGAACGGCGCGGCGACACCCGCGACTCCGGCGATCAGCCCCGCGGCGCCGGGCGCGGCGACCTGGCCGAGCCGGTTGCCGGTCAGCCGCAGCGCGAGGGCGGTGGAGCGGGCGCCGTCCGGGGCGGCCTGCACGACCGTCGTCATGGACAACGGCTGCCCGACCCCGAGACAGAACCCGAGCGCGGCGAGCATCACGGCAAGCGCCCATACCGGCACGGGCAGCGCGATCCCGGCGCACAGCACGGCGCCCAGCAGGCATGTCACGGTGAGCAGCGCGGTCCTGCCGAGCAGCCGCAGCATGGGCGTCATCACGAGCCGGCAGGCGATGGTGGCCGCCGCGCGCAGGCTGAGCAGCAGGCCGATCACGGACGGCGCGATACCGCGCTCCTCGCCGACCACCGGCAGGTACGCGGTGAGGATGTCCGTCGCGGACAGTACGGCGAGGCTGATGAAAATGCCCGCGGGCACACCCCGGGCGCGCAGGATGCGATGGACGGGGACGCGTTCGCCCGCCGTGGTACGGGATTTGGGGGCCGTACGGCGCTCTATGCGCCACAGCGAGGTGCACGACACCGCGGCCCCCGCGCCCGCCACCAGCAGTGCGAGCGCGCTCGTGCCCGCCATGTCCCCGCCGCCGATCAGTGCGCCCGCGGCGATCGGCCCGATCAGCTGGCCGAGAGAGGCGCCGATGGTGAAGTGGCCGAAGTTGCGGTCCTGTTCGTGCGGCGCGGACTGGCGGGCGACGATCGACTGGGCGCCGATGACGAAGGACAGGTGCCCGAGCCCCATCACCCCGCTCCAGGCGGCCATCGCCAGCAGCGAGTCGGCGAGGCCGCTGAACACACAGCCGCCGGAGATGAGGACGACACCGATGGGCAGCAGGGGCGCGCACCGCCCGTGGTCGGTGCGGCGGCCCAGTGGTACGGCGGCGAACAGCGGGAGCAGGGCGTAGACCCCCGCGATCACACCGATCGCGCGCTCGTCGGCGCCCAGCGCAAGGGCCCGGTAGGACACGGCGGGCCGGGCCATCGACACCGCCCCCTGCGCGAAACTGAAGGCGATGACGAGGCGAAGCAGCCAGCCGCGATTCCCACCGGGCCTCACGACACGGACCTCCTCGGACGTTCTCTGGCGGTTCAACTGCCCCGCCGGGCTCAGATGATGCCGAACAGTATCCCTGCCCCGAGGATGATCAGCGAGGTGATGGCGGCCCACTTGACCACGAACTTCGTGTGGTCACCGAACTCGACCCTGGCCATACCGACGAGCACGTACACGGCCGGGACCAGCGGGCTCGACATGTGCAGCGGCTGGCCGACGAGCGAGGCGCGGGCGATCTCCAGCGGCGACACCCCGTGCGCGGCACCCGCCTCGGCGAGGACCGGCAGGACACCGAAGTAGAAGCCGTCGTTCGACATGAAGTACGTGAGCGGCAGGCTCAGGAAGCCGGTGACGAGCGCCATGTGCGGGCCCATGCCGCTGGGGATGCCGTCGACGATCCACTTGGCCATGGAGTCGACCATGCCGGTGCCCTGGAGGACGCCGGTGAAGACGGCGGCGGCGAAGACCATGCCGGAGACGTTGAGGACGTTGTCGGCGTGGGCGGCGAGCCGGGCCTTCTGGTCGGGGATGTGGGGGAAGTTGACGGTCAGCGCGAGCGCGGCGCCGAGCAGGAACAGCACCGGGATCGGCAGCAGCTCCATGATCATCGCGGTGAGCAGGGCGACCGTGAGCAGCGCGTTGAACCAGTACAGCTTCGGGCGCAGGGTCGGGCGGTTGGGGTCCAGGCCCTGCAGCCGCGCGTCCTCGTGCTCGTCGTCGGAGTCGTCGGCGGCGTCCGCGTCGGTGCCGGAACCCGCGCCCCCGCCTGTCTTCGCCGTACCGCCCTTGCCGTTACCGGAACCGCCGGAGGCACCCGCGCCCACGAGCACCGTCTCGGCCGCCTCCTGCTTCGTGCCCTCGCCGTCCTTGACGATCTTCTCCTGCTCCAGGACGTCGTCCAGGCTCAGCACACCGAGGCGCTTGCGCTCACGCAGACCGAGGAAGTACGAGAGGACGAAGACGAAGAGCAGGCCGACGAGGAGCGCGGGGATCATCGGGACGAAGATCTCGGCCGCGTCGAGCTTGAGCGCGGTGGCGGCGCGGGCCGTCGGACCGCCCCAGGGCAGCGTGTTCATCACGCCGTTGGCGGTGGCGGCGACACCGGTCATCACGACCAGGCTCATCTTCAGGCGCTTGTACAGCGGGTACATCGCCGAGACCGTGATCATGAAGGTGGTCGAACCGTCACCGTCGAGCGACACGATGGCGGCGAGCACGGCCGTACCGATGACGATGCGCAGCGGGTCGGCCTTGCAGAACTTCAGGATGCCCCGGACGATCGGGTCGAAGAGGCCCACGTCGATCATGAGGCCGAAGTAGACGATGGCGAACATCAGCATCGCGGCGGTGGGCGCGAGGTTGCCCACCCCCTCGATGACGTAGTCGCCGAGGTTGGCACCTTTTCCGACGAACACGCAGAAGAGTGCGGGGATCAGCACGAGCGCCGCGATCGGCGACATCTTCTTCATCATGATCAGGACCAGGAAGGTCGCGATCATGGCGAAGCCGAGGATGGTGAGCATAAATGGATACCTAACGTTCGCCCTTGAACAGCCACCAGGGCCGGCGGATGGAGCGACGTTAGGACCCGTTGACACGCGTTAACAAGATGTTGACATGCGAGCAATAAGCGCAAAACTCCTGGTCACAGCGTTGCCGCAGTCCGAGCGACGTCCACGGGCACGCCGTTGAGGACCGCGTTGCCCGACAGCGGGTCGAGCTGGGAGCCGTCGAGGAGCTGGTTGACGTTGACGCCGGGGTCGAGCGCGGCATGGCTCATACGGGTGCCCGGCCGGTCGTGCCCCCAGCCGTGCGGGAGGCTGACGACACCGCGCCGGATGCCGTCGGTGACCTGGGCCGGAGCGGTGATCTCTCCCCCGGCGCCCTTGATCCGTACGGCGTCTCCGTCGGCGATCCCGAGGCGTTCGGCGTCATCGGGGTGGAGGTGCAGCGTGCAGCGGTTGGTACCGCCGGTGAGGGCGGGCACGTTGTGCATCCAGCTGTTGTTGGACCGCAGATGCCGCCGCCCCACGAGCACGAGCCCGTCCGGGCGTTCCCGCAGCGCCTGCCGGAGCCTCGGCAGGTCGTCGGCGATCGGCCGCGGCAGCAGCTCGACCTTGCCGCTCACCGTCTTGAGCGGCCCCGGCAGCCGGGGCCGGAGCGGCCCGAGGTCGATGCCGTGCGGGTGGGCGAGGAGCTCGGCCAGGCTCAGCCCGTCGGGCCGGGCGCCGAAGCCGTCGCCGTACGGGCCGAGGCGCAGCATCATGTCGAGCCGCCGCTCGGGGCCGGTGTCCCCGGTGAGGGCGGCTGCCAGCTCACGCGGGTCCCGGCCGTGCACGGGCGAGTGGGCCTCCTTCACGGCCTTCCCGAGGGTCTGGTCGATGACCATCGCGTCCACGGCGGAGGGGTCGGCGCCGTGCATGCCGGTCGCGGCGAGGACCAGCCGGGCCAGGATCTCGGTCTCGGGCATCCGCCCGTCCTCCAGGGGCACGGCGGCGGGGCTGTAGCGGGCCTGGTTGCGCACGGCGAGGGCGTTGAACGCGAAGTCGAAGTGCGGGGCCTGCGCGGGCGGGGGCGGCGGCAGGATCACGTGTGCGTGCCGCGAGGTCTCGTTGAGGTACGGGTCGACGCCGACCATGAAGTCCAGCGAGCCGAGGGCCTGGTCGAGCCGGTCGCCGTCGGGGGCGGAGAGGACCGGGTTGGCGGCGACGGCGATCACGGCGCGCACGGGCGTGCCCTCGTCGGTCGCGGTGTCGATCTCCTCGGTGAGGGCGGACAGCGGCAGTTCGCCCTTCGCCTCCGGGTGCCGGCTCACCCGGCTGTGCCAGCGCCCGAGTTGGAACCCGCGACCGGGTCCGGCCGGCCGGGGTGTCCTGTCCGTGGCGGACAGCGGGAAGAGGGCCCCGCCCGGCCGGTCGAGATTGCCGGTGAGGATGTTCAGCACGTCGATGAGCCAGTTGGCGAGGGTGCCGTGCGGGACGGTGCAGCTGCCGATGCGCCCGTAGACGGCGGCCGCCCGCGCGTCGGCCAGTTCACGGGCGAGGGCACGGATGGTACCGGCGTCCACGTCACACGCGTCGGCCACGGCTTCGGGTGTGAACTCCTCCATCGCGTGGGCGAGTTCCTCGACACCCAGCACGTGCGGGGCGAGCTCGCCGAGGTCGACGAGCTTCTCCTCGAAGAGGACGTACGCCATCGCCGCGAGCAGCAGCGCGTCCGTGCCCGGCCTGATGGCGACGTGCCGGTCGGCGAGTTCGGCGGTGCGGGTGCGGCGCGGGTCGACGACGGTCAGCGTGCCGCCGCGCGCCTTGAGGGCTTTGAGCTTGCCGGGGAAGTCCGGCGCGGTGCACAGACTGCCGTTGGACTCCAGGGGGTTGGCGCCGAGCAGCAGCAGGTGGTCGGTGCGGTCGAGGTCGGGTACGGGGATGGCGCCCGCGTCGCCGTAGAGCAGTCCGCTGGAGACGTGCTTGGGCATCTGGTCGACCGTGGAGGCCGTGAAGAGGCTTCGGGTGCCGAGGCCGGCCAGGAGGACGGGCGGGTAGAGGGCGCCGGCCATGGTGTGCACGTTCGGGTTGCCGAGGACGACGCCGACGGCATGGGGTCCGTGCGCCTCGACGACCGGCCGCAGGCCCGCGGCGACGGCGTCGAACGCTTCCTCCCAGGTCGCCTCGCGCAGTTCCCCGTCCTTGCGGACCAGCGGGGTGCGCAGCCGGTCCGGGTCCGCGTCGGCCGCGCCGAACGAGGCGCCCTTCGGACAGATGAACCCCTTGCTGAACACGTCGTTCCGGTCCCCGCGCACCCCGGTCACCCGGGCGCCCTCGATGGTGAGGGTCAGGCCGCAGGTGGCCTCGCAGAGGGGGCATATCCGCAGGGCCGTACGGGAGTCTGCGGTGGTGTCGGCGGTACGGGACACGGGTCCTCCCGGGGCTGCGGCGGTGCACTACTACGGCGGGACACGGCTGTGCTGGGACACGACCGCCACCGAGCATACCGACCGGTATGTACCCTGGGGAGCCCTCTCGGTCAGTCGGTCAGTCCAGCACCCGCCCCAGATAGGCCCCCAGCAGCTCCCGCGCCTCCTCGATGATCCGCGCGTCGCCCTCCGGCGACACACGGAAGGCGAGGTGGACGAGGGTGTCCGCGGTTTCCACGGCGACGAGGAAGGCGCGGCGGAGGTCCTCGTCGGGGGTGCGGTCGATATAGCCGGAGAGGAGCCGGCTGAGACGGTCCGCGACGCGGGTGTTGGGCTTGGCGTGGCGGGCGCCGACGGGTATCTGGTTGCCGAAGTCGACGAGGGCGAAGCCGGGGGCGGTGCGCTTCATGTCGAGGTACTCGTCGAGGACGGCGTCCATGGCCGTGCGCCAGCCGCCGCCGGTCGCCTTGCCCGCGTCCCGCAGCCGCTCGGTGACGCGCTCGGTGAAACGGTCGAGGTTGCGCTCGGCGAGGGCGTCGGCCATCGCGCGTTTGTTGCCGAAGAAGCGGTACACGGAGCCGATGGGCACGCCGGCCCGCAGGGCGACGGCGCGGGTGCTCAGGGCGTCGTAGCCCACCTCGTCGAGCAGGTCGGCGCAGGCGTCGAGGATCCTGGTCAGTCGTTCGGCGCTGCGGCGCTGCACGGGCGCGCGACGCAGCGAGGTCGCGTGGGACACGGGCTTCATGATGCCTTTCCGCCTGGGTGCGATGAGCGCTCCGTACAGGTACGCCCTTCAGTACGGGCCGGGGATCCGCTCCTGCTCACCGTGGCACCCGGAGCGTCCCCGCTCGCGGTCGGCGCCGGCTCGGGCTCCGACGCGGTGATGTCCGCCGTGCTCTCGACGGGCTCGCCGTCGACGGCCCACACGGTGTGGTCGTCGGCGTAGAGGCGGGCGGTGAGGGGGTGGGTGC
>NZ_VMNX01000378.1 GCF_009377235.1 Streptomyces acidicola | reverse complement strand
CCACCCCCGCACCCGGAACAGCCCCCGGTCTATCCGGGCGCACCGGGCGGCCCGGACCCGTTCGCACTGGACCAGCTGGCCACCGACGCGGCCGCCCGCGCTCACGCCCTGCTCACCACCGGCCGCGACCCGGTCGCCGAACTCACGCTCTGGCAGGACGCGGTAAGGCTCGCCGCCGCACGCCCCGGCTCCGGCCTCACCGCCGGCACCCGCACCCTCTACTCCTCACTGGCCACCGCCACCGGCCGCACCCCGGCCGACCTGGCCCGAGCGGTCGCCGCCTGGCGGCAGGGCGGACCGGAGGGGCTCGCCGTCCTCGAAGAGCCCTGGGACCCGCCCGCCGGCCGCTTCGACCGCGCCCGACCGCTTCTCCTCGCCGCCGACCTGCCCGCCTTCCGCCCTCGGCGTAATCACCTCACGCACCCGCACGGCCACATCCAGCTCCGCCTGGGCCGGGACGGCCTCTGGTACGCATACGAGTCGGAACCGGGCCGCGAGGACTGGTGGCCCAGAGGCACCCCCGACCTGGACCCGGTGGGCGTTCTGACGGGCCTGGGAGCGGCCGGCGACGTGTGAGGCCCGCGATGGTGCCCTGGCCCACCGGTCCACTCGCCGGCGGCCGGTCACCCTCGTGAACGTGCTTCCCGTGGCCCCCGCCGCCTACGCGAAGCCCCTACACCAGGTGAAGGAGGTGTGAGGGTCCACTGGTGAAGTTCGGGGTCCCGGTGTGGAGAGTGGGGGTCCCGGGACGGAGGACTTGCGCGGGGACGTTAGCGTGGAGCGGTGAGTGAGACGCAGACGCCAGCCCTCCAGTACCGCTTGGACGGTCCGGAAGACGCCCCGGTCCTCATCCTCGGCCCCTCGCTCGGCACGACGTGGCACATGTGGGACCGCCAGGTGCCGGAGCTGTCCAAGCAATGGCGGATTTTCCGCTTCGACCTGCCGGGGCACGGTGGCGCGCCCGCCTACCCGGCCGGTTCCGTCACCGAGCTGGCGAGCCGCCTGCTCGCCACGCTCGACGAGCTCGGTGTGCAGCGCTTCGGCTACGCGGGTTGCGCGCTCGGCGGCGCCGTCGGGATGGAGCTCGCGTTGCGCCACCCCGAGCGCATCGCCTCCCTCGCGCTGATCGCGGCCTCGCCCCGCTTCGGCACGGCCGACGAGTTCCGGCAGCGTGGAGTGATCGTCCGGACGAACGGCCTCGACCCCATCGCCCGTACGTCACCCGAGCGCTGGTTCACCGGAGGGTTCGCGGCCGCGCAGCCCGCGATCACCGAGTGGGCCGTGCAGATGGTGCGCACCACCGACCCCGGCTGCTACATCGCGGCCTGCGAGGCGCTCGCCGCGTTCGACGTGCGGGCCGAACTCGGCCGCATCGGCGTCCCCACCCTCGTCCTCGTCGGCTCCGACGACCAGGTCACCGGGCCCGCCGAGGCCCGCACCCTGGTCGCCGGGATTCCGGACGCCCGCCTCGCCGTCGTCCCCGGCGCCTCGCACCTCGTCCCCGTGGAGCAGCCCGCCGCGGTCACGGACCTGCTCGTACGGCACTTCTCGTCCGCCTGGCAGCCCGCGTACGACTCGACCACCGGCCAGATCGCGATCCCGGCCGCCCCGGTCAAGCCGGCCCTGGTGCCGTCGCAGCCCGGGCCCGTCGCCGAGATCGCCCCGGCCAAGGCCCAGCCGGAGGCGGAGGGAAGACCGGACCCGTACGACGCGGGCCTCAAGGTCCGCCGCGAGGTGCTCGGCGACGCACACGTCGACCGGGCGCTCGCCTCGGCGGACGAGTTCTCCGGGGACTTCCAGGAACTCATCACCCGGTACGCGTGGGGCGAGGTCTGGAACCGGCCCGGCCTCGACCGGCGCTCCCGCAGCTGTGTCACCCTGACCGCCCTCGTCGCGGGCGGTCACCTCGACGAGCTCGCCTTCCACACCCGCGCGGCCCTGCGCAACGGCCTCACCCCGGTCGAGATCAAGGAGGTCCTCCTCCAGGCGGCGGTGTACTGCGGGGTACCGGCGGCGAACAGCGCGTTCAAGGTGGCCCAGCAGGTCATCCGCGAGGAGACGACGCCCCAGGAGTGAGCCACGGGCGGTCCGGCCCGGCCCGCCGGGGCAGGATGGGCCCATGAAGCTCACGAAGAAGTCGCACGCCTGCGTCCGTCTGGAGAAGGACGGACGCACGCTCGTCATCGACCCGGGCGGTTTCAGCGAGGAGGACGCCGCGGTCGGCGCGGACGCGATCCTGGTCACACACGAGCACCCCGACCACTTCGACGAGGCGCGGCTCCGGGCAGGTCTGGAGAGCGACCCGGCCGCCGAGATCTGGACCCTCAGGTCCGTCGCCGAGAAGATCTCCGCCGCGTTCCCGGGCCGTGTGCACACCGTCGGCCACGGCGACACGTTCACCGCCGCGGGCTTCGACATCCAGGTCCACGGCGAGCTCCACGCCGTCATCCACCCCGACATCCCGCGGATCACCAACGTCGGCTACCTCGTCGACGGCGGCCGTGTCTTCCACCCCGGCGACGCCCTCACCGTCCCCGACCACGCGGTCGAGACGCTGATGCTCCCGGTCATGGCCCCCTGGAACAAGATCTCCGAGGTCATCGACTACGTCAGGGAGGTCGCGCCGCAGCGCGCGTACGACATCCACGACGCCCTGCTCACCGACCTGGCCCGCCCGATCTACGACAACCAGATCGGCGCCCTGGGCGGCGCGGAGCACCTGCGGCTGGCCCCCGGAGCGTCGGCGGAGCTCTGAGGCGGCCGGTGTCCTTGAGGCGGGGTGCCCTGAGGCCACCGGCCCCGGACCGCGTTGTCGGACCCGCCGGGTAGGTTGTGGGACATGCGCATCGCGACCTGGAACGTGAACTCGATCACCGCCCGCCTGCCCAGGCTCCTGGCCTGGCTGGAGAGCAGCGGCACGGACGTGCTCTGCCTCCAGGAGGCGAAGATCGCCGAGGCGGGATTCCCGTTCGACCAGCTGCGCGAGCTGGGCTACGAGGCGGCGGTCCACGCGACCGGCCGGTGGAACGGAGTGGCGGTGATCTCCCGCGTCGGCCTCGACGACGTCGTCAAGGGCCTGCCCAAGGACCCCGGCTACGAGGGTACCGAGGAACCCCGCGCCATCTCCGCGACGTGCGGCCCGGTCCGCGTCTGGTCGGTCTACGTGCCGAACGGCCGCGAGGTGGACCACCCCCACTACGCGTACAAGCTCCAGTGGTTCGAGGCCCTCAAGGCGGCCGTGGCGGGCGACGCGGCGGGCAGCCGCCCCTTCGCGGTCCTGGGCGACTACAACGTGGCGCCGACGGACGACGACGTCTACGACGTGACCGCCTTCGAGGGCTCCACCCACGTCACCCCCGCCGAGCGCGCCGCCCTGGCCTCCCTGAGGGAGTCCGGCCTCTCCGACGTGGTCCCGCGCCCCCTGAAGTACGACCACCCGTTCACGTACTGGGACTACCGCCAGCTCTGCTTCCCCAAGAACCGCGGCATGCGCATCGACCTGGTGTACGCCAACGAGCCGTTCACGAAGGCCGTGAAGGACGCGTACGTGGACCGCGAGGAGCGCAAGGGCAAGGGCGCCTCGGACCACGCGCCGGTGGTGGTGGACCTGGACGTGTAGCTCCCGGAGAGCTGACGTGCGGCCCCCGGAGGGCTACAGCAGCTTCAGATCCACCGAGTCGGCCAGAGCCGCCAGCCCCGCCTCGCCGGGGTGCAGATGGTCCCCGCTGTCGTAGACGGGCAGCATCCGCGAGGGGCGCTCCGGGTCGCGCAGCACCGCGTCGAAGTCGAGCACGCCGTCGAAGTCGTCCGCGTCCCGGATCCACGCGTTCACCACGGAACGCTCCGCGTCCACGGCCTCCGTGCACCGCGCCTCGCCCTCACACGGCGCGATCGTCGCGGCCAGCACCCGCAGCCCCCGCTCATGCCCCCGGGCCGCGATCTCGCGCAGTCCGGTGATGACCTGGTCCGCCGTGGTGCCCCAGCGGACGTCGTTGACGCCCTGGAAGACGACGACGGTACGGGCGGAGGTCTGGGCGAGGACATCACGGTCGAGGCGGTGCAGGGCGCTGACCCCGCCCGTGTCGGTCGAGACCCCGTCGCCCGGGTAGCGGTCGGTGACCACCCGGTTCGCCGAGATGCCGTGGTTGAGAACCCCGTAAGCCGGCACGGCGTTGTGCCGCGGGCCCTGCCGCAGCAGCCGCCGCGCGAGCACGTCGGACCAGCGGCGGTTGGCGTCGGGCGTGGACTTCTCGCCGTCGGTGATCGAGTCGCCGAGCAGCACCACGGACCCCGGACCGCCGCCCACGTCCACACCGGTCAGCAGCGGCCACGAGGCGATCGTCGAGGTGTAGGCCGCCGCCGATCCGTCGCCCGCGTGATCGCCCGGTTCGCTGACGTACGAGGTCTGCAGGGCCAACCGGTGCACGGGCGCCGCCGTGACCGTCCCCGGCAGGTGGAAGCTGACGAGAAGGTTGGCGTTCGCCGGCACCTCGAAGCCGAGCGGATCGCTGAACGCCTGCGCCCCCGCCGGGATCTCGGTCCCCGCGGTGCCCCGGAACGACAGCGGTACGGGCGTGCTCAGCGCGGCAGCCCCCTCGGCCTGCACGGCCACGGTCGCGCTCCCGATCCGCACCGGCGCCGCCGCGAACGTGTTGTCGAGCCGGATGCGGACCCGGGGCCCACCCGCGGAGGTGTGCACCACGAGCCGCAGCGTCCGGTCCGTCCACGGCCCGACGGCCGTGTAGCCGGAGGAAGAGGCGGCCCAACTCCCGGTCCAGTCACGGGCCGTGGGCCGCACCGCCAGTGAGAAGACATGCAGGGCGGGGTTGCGCGGCAGCGACACCGACGAGACCTCACGCCCGCGCGTGACCGGCACCGTCACCACGTACAGCCGTGCCTTCTCGGCGAGCCGGCCGCCCGGCGTGTTGATGTGCGGCAGCGCCACCGCCTTGGTGGCGAGCGGACCGGTGCGCCAGTCGGAGGCGGTCAGACGGTACGCGGTACGCGTACCGTCCGCGTACCGCACCGTGCCCGTGCCACTCGCGGCGTCACATTGCTCCGCCTCCGGGGCGCTCCAGCCGGTGTCGAGAGCCCGACCGTGCTCAGCCCTTCGGGCCTCCGCGCGCTCGTTCTCTCGACACCGGCGCGCCCCTGCGGCTCCGCGGGTGCCGCCCGTGCCCGCGACGAGGAACGCGAGCGCGTCGCCGCGCCCCCGCACCCGTACGGACTGCCCGTCGGCGCGCACGTTGTCCGGCTCGCCCGCCGCCCGGCGCGGCCAGGTCAGGCGGGCGCCCTGCACCGTCAGCGAGCGGCCGGGCGTCCACCCCGCGGCCGCCAGGTCCTGGGCCGACAGTGAGGCGCCGGAACCGTCGAAGTCCGCCTCGCCCGGCCTGGCGTCGTCGCTGACCGCCCTGTTGTCGAAGTGCCGCTCCAGCGGAAGCGGACCGCCACTGGCGGTGTCGGAGGCCCGGGCGGACGCGACCGGCGCGACCGCCGCCAGCAGACCGAGGACGACAGCCGTACCCCACACGCGTCGACGCACTCGCGACCCCTCTTCCTGACCACCGAGGTGACAGTTGCGCCCTGAAGCTAAAGAGGTGTCAGAGACCCGTCAATGAGGCGTGCGCGAACTGCGGGCGAACTCCACGGGAACGGACGGCTCCGCGCGCCTGTGGTGCGCCGGTACGCGTGAGTGCGACGCTGGTGGTATGAACATCTCTTTCCTGGGCAACTGGCGCAAGAAGCACGGTCCCGCCTGCGGCGTCGCGGTGTTCTCCGGCGGTGACGTCGATCACGAGGGGATCGCGGAGCTCCTCGCCGAGTGCGAGCTGCTGCGCTCACAGGCGGAGGACGCGGGGGTCGAACTCGACGACACCGCCGCCGCGCTGGAGGCACTCGACCAGATGGTGCCGCGGTGGCGCGACGACGAGGAGATGCTGCCGTGGCTGGGGAACGACGCGGGGCTCTACCTCGGCACCGTCATCGTGCGCACGGTCCCCGGAGCGGGCTGGACGATTCTGCCGAGCGGCCGGCCCGTGGTGCGGTTGGCCACCGGCCGGGAGATCGACGTGGTCGCCACCGGCCACGCATGGGCGGCCCACGGGGCGCCGGAACTCTCGCAGCTCTATGCCGAGGTGGCGGAGGGATAGCGCCGGACCCCCGCGCCC
>NZ_VMNX01000377.1 GCF_009377235.1 Streptomyces acidicola | reverse complement strand
CGCCCCGCCACCCGCGTCCGTGACTCCCGATGCCTCGCCGTCGGTGCCGCTCCAGCCGCAGCGGGGCTGTCCGCCCTCCGGCGTGCGCTTCGGCACCGGTCCTGTCAGCGCCGCCATGGGACTGCGCGCCATGACCCTCACCGTGACCAACTGTTCTGCCGAGCCGTACGAGTTGAAGGGCTACCCCTCCGTCACCGTGCTCGACGAGGCAGGCGCGCCCCTGGAGGCAGTACGCACCGCCGAGGGCACGGACGAGGTGTCCATGGCCCCGGAGGACCCCGGCCCCGAGCCGCTGACCCTGGCTCCGGGTGAGACCGCCGGCGCGGGACTGTACTGGCGGATGGCCGTGGAGAAGGGCACGTTCCTTCGTGTCGCGCCCAGGGAGGGAGACGACGTGACGACCGTACGTGCCGAGGACTACCTGGACATCGGCCCGGAGAACGTCCTGGGGACGACGGCATGGACGAGGACCCCCTGACCGCGGGGGCACGGACTCGTGCCGCCGGGACCAACGGGTTGCGGGGCGCCGTCCGGGATTGACGGGTTGCGGCGCGCGTTCGGGATCAGGGGGTTACGGCGCGTGTCCAGGATCAACCGGTTGCGGGGCGCCGTCCGGAATCAGGAGCCTTGACGCATGACTCAGCCACAGCCCGCCACTGAGCCCTCACCGCCCTCCTTGCGCGACGAGATCCTCGCCTACTACGAGCGAGGGGAGGAGGACGCCCGCCTCAAACAGGGCGCCGGACGGCTGGAGTTCTGGCGAACCCAGGAGGTGCTGCGCCGACTCCTGCCGGACGCGCCCGCGCGCGTGCTCGACGTCGGCGGGGGCAGCGGCGTGCACGCGGAGTGGCTGGCGGGCGACGGGTACGAGGTGGAACTCGTGGACCCCGTGCCCCTGCACCTGGAACAGGCCGCGCGACTGCCGGGCGTCAGTGTCCGCCCCGGAGACGCCCGCGCTCTGCCCGCCGAGGACGCGGCGTACGACGTCGTGCTCCTGCTCGGGCCCCTCTACCACCTGCCGGAGCGCGCCGACCGGGTGCGTGCGCTCGCCGAGGCACATCGCGCCGTCCGGCCGGGTGGGCTGGTCGTCGCGGCCACCATCAACCGTTTCGCGGGGCTCCACGACGGCCTTCAGCTGGGGCACTACTTCGTGCCGTCGCACCGTGCGCGGACCGATGCCTACCTGGGCGACGGCCACCATATGCACGCACCCGACGACCCGCTCTTCACCACCGCGTACTTCGCCGACCCCACCGACGTACCCGGCGAGTTCACCGAGGCGGGGCTGGCTCACGAGGGCCAGTACGGCGTCGAGGGCGTTGCCTGGCTGATGGGCCGTGTCGAGGAGTGGCTGGACGACCCGGAGCGACGGGAGGCCGTCCTCGCGGCGAGCCGGCGCATCGAGTCCGAACCGTCGCTGCTGGGCGTGAGCGGGCATCTGCTGACGGCGGGCAGGCGCCGACTGTAGCCGGGGCGGCAGCGCCGGAGGCCGGCCGGGTGACCGTGTGACGAGGCGGGGCAGCCGGGGACGCATGCCGGCTGCTCAGATGGGCAGGTCCTGATCATTGACCGGACCGACCGACGCGCGTGAACAACGAGGTGAGAGCTGCATGTTCACCACCCGGCCCACCCTCTCGGGCACCTTCGGCATGGTGTCCTCCACTCACTGGCTCGCCTCACAGTCGGCGATGGCCGTCCTGGAGGACGGCGGCAACGCGTACGACGCGGCCGTGGCCGCGGGTTTCGTACTGCACGTCGTCGAACCCCACCTCAACGGCCCGGCGGGCGAGGTCCCGATCATCCTCGCTCCGGCGGGCGGCGAGGTCAGGGTGCTGTGCGGTCAGGGTGTCGCGCCCGCCGGGGCCACGATCGAGCACTACAGCGGACTCGGTCTGGATCTCGTACCCGGTACGGGCCCGCTCGCGGCGGCCGTCCCCGGCGCGTTCGACGCCTGGATGCTGCTGCTGCGCGACCACGGGACGAAGCCTCTCGCCGACGTCCTGAAGTACGCCATCGGGTACGCGGAGGACGGTCACCCGCCGGTGGAGCGCGTCGGCGAGACCGTCGAGACGGTGCGTGCCCTCTTCGAGGAGGAGTGGGTCTCGTCGGCGGACGTGTACCTGCCCGGTGGGAGGGCCCCGCGCGCGGGCGAGCTGTTCCGCAACCCGGCGCTGGCCGCCACCTGGAAGCGGCTGCTCGCCGAGGTGTCCGGTGCGGGGGACCGCGTGGCCGAGATCGAGGCGGCACGTCAGGTGTGGCGGTCAGGCTTCATCGCCGAGGCGCTTCTGCGGCAGGCCGCGCGGCCCACCATGGACACCAGCGGTGAGCGCCACACCGGCACGCTCACGGCAGCCGACCTGGCGTCCTGGTCCGCGTCCTACGAGCCGCCGGTGACATACGACTGGAACGGCTGGACCCTGTGCAAGGCGGGCCCCTGGAGCCAGGGCCCGGTGCTGTTGCAGCAACTCGCGCTCCTGCCGCCGGAGCTGCCCCGGTACGGGTCCGCCGAGTACGTGCACCTGCTCGTCGAGGGCTGCAAGCTCGCCATGGCGGACCGGGAGGCCTGGTACGGGGACGCCGGGGACCCGGCCGAGGTGCCGCTCGGCGATCTTCTGTCGGAGGAGTACAACGCCGGACGGCGCGCGCTCGTCGGCGACACGGCGTCGTACGAACTGCGACCCGGCAGCCCCGGAGGGCGCGTTCCACGGCTGAGTTCCCACGCGCGCGTGGTGGCCACCGACGAGCCCGGGTTCGACGTACTGGGAGTCGGCGAGCCGACCGTCGCGGCAAACGGGGGCACCCGCGGCGACACCTGCCACCTGGATGTCGTCGACCGCTGGGGCAACATGGTCGCGGCCACGCCCAGCGGCGGCTGGCTCCAGTCCAACCCGGTCGTGCCCGAACTCGGCTTCCCGCTCGGCACCCGGCTCCAGATGACGTGGCTGGACGAGGGCCTGCCGAACTCCCTCACCCCCGGCCGCCGCCCCCGCACCACGCTCACGCCGTCGCTCGCGCTGCGCGACGGCGTGCCCGTCATGGCGTTCGGCACGCCCGGCGGCGACCAGCAGGACCAGTGGCAGCTGCACTTCTTCCTCGCGGTCGCCCTGCGCCCCCACATTCGTGGCGGTCTCGACCTCCAGGGCGCGATCGACGCGCCGAACTGGCACAACGACGGCTTCCCCGGCTCCTTCTACCCCCGCGGTATGCGCCCCGGCAGCGTCACGGTCGAGTCCCGCATGCCGCCCGAGCTGGTGGCGGAACTGCGGCGGCGCGGGCACGACGTGACGGTCGGCGATGCCTGGTCCGAGGGCCGGCTGTGCGCGGTCGCCCGCGATCCGGAGACCGGGCTGCTGTCCGCGGCGGCGAACCCGCGGGGGATGCAGGGGTACGCGGTCGGCCGCTGACGGGCGGGTCGCTGACGGTCGGCCCGGGTGCGGGCGCCCCGCCCGCACGGGTATTCACGGCGATTCCACCCGGAGTGCACCGGCCGGGCAGGGATTGTCAGTGGCGCGTGCTCTCATGGAGCCATGATCGAAGACAACGAAACCATCGACGAGTTTCTCGCCCGGCACGTCACCGACGTCGAGGAGGCGATCCGCGAGGCGGCCGCCGCCGAGATCATGCCGCGGTTCCGCCGGCTCGCGGCGCACGAGGTCGACCAGAAGAGCGGCCCGCACGACCTGGTGACGGACGCCGACCGCAAGGCCGAGCTGTATCTGACGGAGGCGCTCACCGCGCTGCTGCCCGGTTCCGTGGTGGTCGGCGAGGAGGCGGTGCACGCCAACCCGGCGTCGTACGAGGCGATTCAGGGCGAGGCGCCGGTGTGGATCGTCGACCCGGTCGACGGCACCCGCCAGTTCGTCCACGGCGACCCCGGTTTCTGCACCCTGGTCGCGCTCGCCCAGGGCGGCGTCCTGCGTGCCTCGTGGACGTTCGCTCCGGCCCTCGACCTCATCGCCGTCGCCGTGCGGGGCCGGGGCGCCACCCTCGACGGCGAGCCCCTGCGGGCCGGCTCACCCGAGCCGGGGGAGGACCTCCGGGTGGCCACGTCCCACCCGGACTACACGACCGACGAACAGAAGCAGGCCCTCCTCGGCGTCTACGCCGACGGAGTCGCCGCGCGCGCCTGCGGCTCGGCCGGCCTGGAGTATCTCGCCATCGCGCGCGGCGAGTTGGATGCCACGGCCTTCTCCTGGGAGGCCGCCTGGGACCACGCCGCAGGCATTCTCCTGGTCGAGGAGGCAGGCGGTACGCATCTGACCCGCACGGGCGAGCCCTTCCGGATAACGGGCGGCAACGCCCTGCCGTTCACCACGGCCCGTGACGAGGCCGCGGCGCGCCGCGTGGTGGGCCTGCTGTCGGACGAAGCACCGCTGATCGGCTCGGGTCTCTGATCGGCTCGGGTCTCTGACCGGCCGGGGTGTCTGATCGGCTGTGGTCTCCTGTGGCGTCCTGGGTGATCCGGGGCGCCGTCGGGTGGGCGGCTCTTCCTGGTGTGCCACCCGCGCCCCGGCCCTGTCGGTCCCCCGGCATATCCTGATCCCGAGTGGCCATCGGCTGACGAAGGAGTCCGAAGGTGCCGTCGATGCTCGATGCGGTCGTGGTGGGTGCGGGGCCGAACGGACTGACGGCTGCCGTGGAGCTGGCCCGTCGGGGCTTCTCCGTGGCCGTGTTCGAGGCGCGCGACACCGTCGGCGGGGGAGCCCGGACCGAAGAGCTCACCCTGCCGGGCTTCCGGCACGACCCGTGCTCGGCCGCGCACCCGCTGGGCATCAACTCGCCCGCGTTCAACGCGATGCCGCTGCAGCGTTACGGCCTGGAGTGGCTGCACGCCGAGCGGCCCATGGCGCACCCGTTTCCCGACGGGTCGGCCGCGGTGCTGGCCCGGTCGGTGGCCGAGACGGCGGCCTCGTTCGGGCCGCGTGACGCCGGGCCGTACCGCAGACTGATCGAGCCGTTCCTGCCCAGGTGGGACACCCTGGTCCGCGACTTCATGTCGCTGCCGTCGACCGCCCTGCCCCGCGACCCGGTCACCCTGGCACGCTTCGGCCTGGTCGGCCTGCCGCCCTCCACCTGGCTGACACGCCGCTTCCACGACGTGCGCGCCAAGACCCTCTTCGCCGGGCTGGTCGCCCATGTCATCGCCCCGCTCGACGGCTTCGCCACCGGCGGCGTCGGCCTGGTCTTCGCGCTGGCCGCGCACGCCCGCGGCTGGCCCGTCGCCCGCGGCGGCTCGGGGGCCATCTCGGACGCGCTCACCGCCTACCTGAAGGACCTCGGCGGCACCGTCCACACCGACTACGAGGTCAAGCGCCTCGACGACCTGCCGCCCGCGCGCGCGTACGTCTTCGACACCTCACCCGCCGCCCTGGCCCGGATCGCGGGTTTCGGCCGCTACTACGAGACATACCGGTACGGGGCGAGCATCTTCAAGATCGACTACGCGCTGGACGGCCCCGTGCCCTGGACCGCTGAGGAGGCGCGTGGCGCCGGTACCGTCCAGGTCGCGGCCGACGAGTCCGAGATCGGCGCCGCCCTGTACGCGGCCTCCCGCACGGGCCGCGCCCCGGACCCGCCCTTCCTGATCACCGTGCAGCCCAGCGTCGCCGACCCCACCCGCGCGCCCGAGGGCAAGCACGTCTTCTGGGCGTACGGCCATGTGCCGAACGGCTGGACCGGGGACCTCACGGACGCCGTCGAGCGTCAACTGGAGCGTTTCGCACCGGGGTTCCGCGACCGCGTGCTGGCCCGCGCGACCGCCGGCCCGCCCGAACTGGCCGCGCGCAACGCCAACTACGTCGGCGGGGACATCGCCTGCGGTGCCGCCTCCGGCCTGCAGCTCCTGCTCCGTCCGAAGCTCTCCCTGTTCCCTTACAGCACCCCGCATCCGGCGGTCTTCATCTGTTCCTCGGCAACCCCGCCGGGACCCGGTGTGCACGGCATGTCCGGGCACAACGCGGCCAAGGCGGTGTGGCGGCGGCTGCGCGCTGAGCCCAAATGACGCATCTTTACCCCGAGTTGACAGCCCCCCGAAATGGGAAAACACTGTCGTCTTTGTCACTTCTCCTACCCGGCAGTAGGCAACTGAGAGGCTGGCGGCCCGCGAGTAGGGTGCGGCTATGAAAGATCGGAAAGCGGTTTCCCGGTTGACCTGATCGCGGGACCGCCGACGTCCTCGCGCTCATGCCCCCCAGGCGGCTCTCCCCATCTGCCCCCGACACCCC
>NZ_VMNX01000376.1 GCF_009377235.1 Streptomyces acidicola | reverse complement strand
CCCATGCCCCTGTCACTCCCCCGGTGAGCACCCCTCACTGACTCCCCACACGCGAAGTCAAGACATCCGAAAGGCGGTGGGAGCTTTGCGGCTCTCACGAAGAGGCCTGCTGCGCGCGGGCCTGGCCGGCACGGCCGCCACGGCACTCGGCGGGCTGGCGTCCGGCTGTGCCGTTCCGACCGGGTCGACCGGCCGGAACATGGTCCTGTGGTACTGGAGCGGCGGGCTGAGCCCGAAGGTCCTCCAGAAGGCCAGGTCCCGCTACGACAGCGCGGTGAACCTGCAGGCCATCCAGATCGGCGGCTACTACCGCTCGAAACTGATGACCACGATGACCGGACGGGCTCACGTACCGGACATCGCGGGGCTCAAGGGCGAGGACATGGCCTCGTACCTGCCCAACTCCAACCAGTTCGTGGACCTGCGGACGCTCGGCGCCGACAGGCTCAAGGACCGGTATCTGACCTGGAAGTGGGACGAGGGCATCGCCGAGGACGGCTCGATGGTGGGCTTCCCGATCGACTGCGGCCCCGTCGCCCACTACTACCAGCCGGCCGTCTTCGAGAGGGCCGGGCTGCCCTACGAACCGGACGACGTCTCCAGGGAGCTGGACACCTGGGAGAAGTTCCTCGCGGCCGGTGAGCAGCTCAAGAAGCGCGTCCCCGGCGCGTTCATCCTCACCGACGCCCTCAGCATCTACGGCATCTCGGTCAATCAGACGACCAAGCGGTTCGTCGACAAGGACCGGCACTTCATCGGCGACCAGGAGCATGTGCGCACCGCCTGGGACCGGGCCGTGGAGGCCACCCGCCGCGGACTGGTCTCGAAGATCGTCAACGGGACGCCGGACAACATCTCGGCCACCGAGCGGGGCCTGCTGCCCAGCCAGCTGAACGCCTCCTGGGCGGCGGGTGACATCAAACTCAACACGCCGAAGACCAAGGGCAAGTGGCGGGTGGCGAGCTGTCCGGGCGGCCCGTCGAACATCGGCGGCTCGTTCCTGTCGATCACCAAGGCGTGCCGGGAGCCGGAGAAGGCGTTCGAGATGATCACCTGGATGCTCGACGCGGACAACCAGGCCCAGGGCTTCGTCGACTCGGTGCTCTTCCCCTCGACTCCGGCGTCGTACCGGATGGAGAAGCTGCGCGAACCGGACGAGTTCTTCGGCGGTCAGATCACCATGGACGTCTTCGGCCCGGCGGCGCAGAAGATCCCGGTCGCCTTCAACAGCCCGTACGACGTCGCGCTCAAGACCCCGATCGACGACGAGATGCGGAACTTCTCCGTGCTCGGCAAGGATCCGGACCAGGCCTGGAAGGACGCCATGAGCAAGTGCCGGCGGATAGCGGACCACCTGGGGGTGACTTACTGACATGGCCACCGCACCCGTGATCGAGACGCCCCCGGCGACCGTGACCACCGCCCCCGCCGGGCCTCCCGGGAAGGGAATCCTGAGCCACTGGCGGCTGTACGCCGCGATCTCCCCCTTCTATCTGCTCTTCCTCGCCTTCGGACTGGTCCCCGTCGGCTTCTCGCTGTATCTGTCGTTCCACCGCTGGGACGGACTCGGCTCGATGGAGTTCGCGGGGCTGTCGCAGTACCGCTATCTCCTGTCGGACAGCCAGTTCTGGGGCTCCATAGGGAACACGATCGTCATCTGGGCGCTGGCCACCATCCCCATGATCTTCCTGGCGATGGTGACGGCCGTGCTGCTCAACTCGGCGGTGCGCTTCAAGAACGTGTACCGCTTCGCGTACTTCCTGCCGAACGTCACCTCGATCGTCGCCGTGGCGATCATCTTCGGCTCGGTCTTCTCCACCAACTTCGGCCTGGCGAACGCCCTGTTGCAGGGGGTCGGCCTGGACCAGGTGGCCTGGCTGAACTCGCCGTGGGGCATCAAGGTCTCCATCGCGACGCTGATGACCTGGCAGTGGACCGGCTACAACGCGATCATCTTCCTCGCCGGTCTCCAGACGATCCCGGGCGAGCTGTACGAGGCGGCGCGCATGGACGGCGCCGGTCCCGTGCAGACCTTCTTCCGGGTCACGTTGCCGCTGATGCGTCCCGTCCTGCTCTTCGTCCTGGTCATCTCGACGGTCACCGGCCTGCAGTCGTTCTCCGAGCCGCAGGTGCTGCTGCAGACGACGGACAACAACTCGTCGTTCGCGGGCGGCCCCGGCCACGCCGGCCAGACGATGGTCCTCTACTTCTTCCAGCAGACCTTCGACAACAACGACTTCGGCTACGGCGCCGCCGTGGCCTGGGGCATCTTCCTCGTCGTCGTCCTCTTCTCGATCATCAACTGGCGTCTGGTACAGCGCCGGGGCGAAGAATAGGAGCCCGCCACCATGGCATCCCCCAAGGGTTCACGGCAGCGGGGCACAGCGCTCCATCTGGTCCTGATCGCCGGTCTGCTGCTCTCGGTCTTCCCGTTCTACTGGGCCGTGATCATGTCGACGCACTCGTCGACCGAGATCTTCTCCTACCCGCCGAAGCTGCTGCCCGGCTCGCACTTCGCGGAGAACGTCCGCAACCTCTTCGACAACATCGACTTCTTCGGCTCGATGGCCAACTCGCTGCTGGTGGCGGGATCGGTGACCATCCTGGTCCTGTTCTTCGACTCGCTGGCGGCCTTCGTCTTCGCCAAGTTCGAGTTCCCCGGCCGCCGGACGCTGTTCGCCCTGATGATGGCGATCTTCATGGTGCCGGCGCAGATGGCGGCCATCCCGCAGTTCGTCATCATGGCGAACATCGGCTGGATCGGTTCGATGACCGCGCTGATCGTCCCTGCGGCGGCCAACGCGTTCGGTATCTTCTGGATGCGCCAGTACATGAAGGCCGCGATCCACAACGAACTGCTCGACGCCTCACGGATCGACGGAGCGGGCTTCCTGCGCCAGTACTGGCACGTGGCGCTCCCGGTGGTCCGCCCGGGCCTCGCCTTCCTCGGCATCTTCACCTTCATGGGCCAGTGGAACGACTACGCCTGGCCCCTGATCGCCCTCACCAACCCGGACAACGTCACCCTCCAGGTCGCGCTGTCCCAGCTCAACGGCACCCACGGCACCACCGACTACGGAATGGTCATGACCGGCGCCCTGCTCGCCCTCGTCCCGCTGCTGATCGTGTTCGCCGTCGGCGCCCGGCAGATCATCGCCGACCTCGGTAAGGGAGCCATCCGTTGATATCGGGTATGTCCGGGACATCTGGGGCGTCCGGCGATCCCTTGATCGCGCTGCGCCCATGGACGGCACCCGAGGTGACCTCCTGGCACCGGCTGCCCATGAGTGCGGTGGACCGGCGCGAGGGTGCCGTGTCCCTCGACGGCCGGTGGCGCTTCCAGCTGCTCCCGTCGCCCGAGGCGGAGCCCGGCCCCGCGTGGTCCTGGTCGTCCGTCCCCGGCGCCTGGACGATGCAGGACACGACCGACCTGCCGCAGTACACCAACGTCCGCATGCCGTGGGCGGAGTTCCCGCCGGACTCCCCCGCCGCGAACCCGACGGGCGTGTACGAGCGCGACGTGGACATCCCCGGGGACTGGGCCGGGCGCCGCATCGTGCTCCAGGTCGGCGCCGCCGAGAGCGTGCTGCTCGTGCACGTGGACGGGCGGCCGGTGGGCCTCTCCAAGGACTCGCACCTCGCGGCCGAGTTCGACCTCTCCGACGCCGTAACGCCCGGGGCGTCCGCCACCGTGCGGCTCACCGTCGTGAAGTGGTCGGACGCCTCGCACATCGAGGACCAGGACCAGTGGTGGCACGCGGGGATCACGCGCTCGGTGCTGCTGTACGCGACGGATCCGCTGCATCTCGCGGACGTGGCCGTGCGGGCGCGGTGCGACGGCTCGCTGCGGGTGGACTGCCGGGTGCGGTCGGCGGCGGGCGCGCTGCCGGAGGGGTGGTACGTCACCGGCCGCCTGGACGGCCAGGACCTCGTCCAGGACTCCGAGTTCGACCGGCTGAACGCCGAGGACGAGCGCGTCTCCGACTTCCTGGGTGAGGCCCGCCTGCGCGCCACGGTGCGGGACGTGCGCACATGGACCGCCGAGACGCCCGAGCTGTACGGCCTGACCATGCGCCTCCACCGGACCGACGGCTCCGTCGCCGACACCTCGACCCACCGGGTGGGCTTCCGCGAGGTCGAGATCCGCGGCCGGGATCTGCTGGTCAACGGCGAGCGGGTCTACATCCGGGGCGTGAACCGGCACGACTTCCATCCGCTGACGGGGCGGACCGTGTCGCAGAAGGACATGCGGGCCGACCTGCTGACGCTGAAGCGCTTCGGCTTCAACGCGATCCGCACCGCCCACTACCCGAACGACCCCGCGCTGCTCGACCTCGCCGACGAGCTCGGCTTCTACGTCGTGGACGAGGCGAACATCGAGTCGCACGACCACGCCCACGAGATCGCCGACGACCCGCGCTACGCGTCCGCGTTCCTGGACCGCGTCTCGCGCATGGTCCTGCGGGACAAGAACCACCCCTCCGTGATCATCTGGTCGCTGGGCAACGAGTCCGACTACGGCGCGAACCACGACGCGGCCGCCGGCTGGGTGCGCCGCCACGACCCGAGCCGGCCGATCCAGTACGAGGGCGCCGCCAAGCTGGACTGGGCGGCCACGGACGACGCCTCCGACATCGCCTGCCCGATGTACGCACCGATCGAGGACTGTGTCGCCCACGCGCTGTCCGGTGAGCAGACCCGGCCGCTCATCCAGTGCGAGTACTCCCACGCCATGGGCAACAGCAACGGCACGCTCGCCGACCACTGGGCGGCCATCGAGTCCACCCCGGGCCTTCAGGGCGGCTTCATCTGGGAGTTCTGGGACCACGGCATTCTCCAGCGGGTGAACGACGGAAGACCGGCCGGGCGCGCGGGCGCCGGGCTGTATGACAACGGTGTCGCCGCACCCGGCCTGCGCTGGGCGTACGGCGGGGACTTCGGCGAGGCGGTCCATGACGGCGCGTTCATCGCCGACGGCGTCGTCTTCCCGGACCGCACGCCCAAGCCCGTGATGTACGAGCACCGGGAGATCGCCGCGCCGGTGCGGCTGTCCGTGGAGGGCGAGGGCACCTGGCGGGTGCTGCGGGTGCACAACCGGCAGCACTTCCGCGATCTGTCGTGGCTGGCCGCCGAGTGGGAGTTCGCCGCCGCCGACGGCGGCAGCTGGACGGTGCCGGCCGCGCTGCCCGACGTCCCGCCCGGTGGCGCGGCCGTCATCGACCGGCCCGAAGTACTCGACGGGGCCGGCGAGATCTGGCTGACACTGCGCGTGACGGCCGCCGCGGACGAACCGTGGGCCCCGCGCGGCACCGAGGTGTGCAGCCCCCAGGTGCGCTGGTACGAGGCGGAAGCGGGCGAGCCGGTGGTGGGCGACGGGGCGGCGGGCGTCAAGGACGCAGAAGACGCGTCCGCCCGGGACAGCCTCGGTCACCCCGGCTCCCGTGCGGGCGGCCCGGGTTCCGACGCCCGGCCCGAGACCGACGCCGACGGCCTGCTGCTGCACCCGCTGCTCACCGCGCCGCCCGTGCTGTGCCTGTGGCGCGCCCCCACCGACAACGACGTCCTCGGCGGCATGGCCGACCGCTGGCGCGCCTGGGGCCTGGGCCGCCCCGAGCGCGAGACCGTCTCCGTGGAACAGAAGGGCGCCCGGGTCCTGGTGCGGTCCCGCTGGGCCACGGCCGCGGGGCCGGTCGAGCACGAGCAGGCGTTCACGGCGCTGCGGGACGGCCGGGTGTTCGTCGAGGAGACGGCGGTGCTGCCCGAGGAGTTGTCGGACGTGGCGCGGGTGGGCACCGTGTTCGAGACCGTCGCCGGGCTCGACCGCTTCGCCTGGTACGGGCAGGGCCCGTGGGAGAGCTACCCGGACCGTGCCGCCGGGGCTCCCGTGGGGCACTACTCGGCCGCGGTGGACGAGTTGCTCACCCCGTATCTGCGCCCGCAGGAGAGCGGGGGCCGGCACGGAGTGCGCCACTTCTCGCTCACCGGGGACGGCGGCCACGGGCTGGCCGTGCGGCTGGACGAGCCTCGCCAGGTCTCCGTGACCCGCTACCGCGCCGAGGACCTGACCGCGGCCGCGCACCACGACGAACTGGTGCCCCGGCCCGGCTGTGTGGTCCACATCGACGCGGCCCACCGGGGCGTCGGCACCGCCTCGTGCGGGCCGGACACCTCTCCCTCGTACCTCGTCCCGCCGGGCACCCACCGCTGGAGCTGGACCCTGCGCACTCTCTGATCCCCCCTTCCCTCCCAGGAC
>NZ_VMNX01000375.1 GCF_009377235.1 Streptomyces acidicola | reverse complement strand
ACCCACATCCGCTCCCACGCCCCCGCCCTCACCACCGCCTACAAGGCCGCCGCGGCCACCCTCCAGAAGCAGAACCTCACGGGCACCCGCGCCAAGGTCTACCTCGTCCTCGACCGCTCCGCCTCGATGCGCCCGTACTACAAGGACGGCTCCGCCCAGGCCCTCGGCGAGCAGGCCCTCGCCCTCGCCGCGAACCTCGACCCCGAGGCCACGGTCCACGTCGTCTTCTTCTCCACGGAACTCGACGGCACCGGCGAGCTCACCCTCGACGAGCACGAGAACAAGATCGACGACCTCCACGCGGGCCTCGGCCGCATGGGCCGTACCAGCTACCACGCGGCCGTCGAGGAGATCGTCACCCACTACGAGCGGTCCGGCACCGAGGACCCCGCACTCGTGATCTTCCAGACGGACGGTGCCCCGGACGCGAAGACCCCCGCCACACAGTCCCTCACGGGCGCGGCCAAGAACCACCCCGCCGTCTTCTTCTCCTTCGTCGCCTTCGGTGACCCGGAGAACAAGGCCTTCGACTACCTCCGCAAGCTCAAGACGGACAACACGGCCCACTTCCTGGCCGGCGAGACCCCGCGCGAGCTGACCGACAACGAGCTCTACGAAGGCGTACTGGCGAACTGGCGCCCGTAAGCCCGTAAGCCGTAAGCCCCACATCGATCACATCGATCAACGGCAGGCCGCCCCTTCCCACCCCTTAAAACGGGAAGCGGGCGGCCCACCCATGTCGGCTACGATTTCAAGGTTCCGTAGACGACCGACCCGACACAAACGATCGTCACCCCACGTATCGACATGGGAGCAGCCCGCGATGGCTCGACACCTCATCACCAGCGCCCTTCCGTACATCAACGGGATCAAGCACCTGGGCAACATGGTGGGGTCCATGCTCCCGGCGGACGTGTACTCCCGGTACCTCCGCCAGCGCGGCCACGACGTCCTCTACATCTGCGCCACGGACGAGCACGGCACCCCCGCCGAGCTGGCCGCCAAGGAGCAGGGCATCCCGGTGGACGAGTTCTGCGCACAGGCGCACGACGCGCAGAAGGCGGTCTACGACGGCTTCAACCTGGCCTTCGACTACTTCGGCCGCAGCTCGTCCCCGCAGAACCGCGGCATCACGCAGGAGATCGCCCGCGAGCTGAAGGCGAACGGCTTCATCGAGGAGCGGGCGATCCGCCAGGTGTACTCGAACGCGGACGGCCGCTTCCTGCCCGACCGCTACATCATCGGCACCTGCCCGCACTGCGGCTACGACAAGGCCCGCGGTGACCAGTGCGAGAACTGCACGCGCGTCCTGGACCCGACCGACCTGATCGACCCTCGCTCGGCGATCAGCGGCAGCAGCGACCTGGAGGTCCGCGAGACCAAGCACCTCTTCCTGCTCCAGTCGGCGCTGGCAGGCGAGGTCGAGGCCTGGGTCGACGAGCGCGCCGACAACTGGCCGATCCTCGCCTCCTCCATCGCCCGCAAGTGGCTGACCGAGGGACTGCACGACCGCGCGATCACCCGTGACCTGGACTGGGGCGTGCCGGTCCCGGCCGACACCTGGCCGGACCTGGCCGCCGAGGGCAAGGTCTTCTACGTCTGGTTCGACGCCCCGATCGAGTACATCGGCGCGACGAAGGAGTGGGCGGACCAGGACCCGGACAACCGTGACTGGCGCTCGTGGTGGTGGGAGTCGGACGCCGACGTCCACTACACGCAGTTCATGGGCAAGGACAACGTCCCGTTCCACAGCGTGATGTTCCCGGCGACCCTGCTGGGCACCCGCGCCCCGTGGAAGAAGGTCGACGTCATCAAGGCCTTCAACTGGCTGAACTACTACGGCGGCAAGTTCTCCACCTCGCAGAAGCGAGGCGTCTTCACGCACGACGCCCTCGACATCCTCCCCGCCGACTACTGGCGTTACTTCATGATGGCGAATGCTCCCGAGTCGGACGACTCGTCCTTCACCTGGGAGCACTTCACGGCCACGGTGAACAAGGACCTGGCGGACACCCTCGGCAACTTCGTCAACCGCGTCCTGTCCTTCTCCCGCAAGCGCTTCGGCGACGAGGTCCCCGCGGGCGCGGAGCCGGGCGAGGCGGAGGCCAGGCTGGGCGAGGAGATCGCGCGCCTGCTCGCCGAGTACGAGGAGCACATGGAGGCCATCCAGTTCCGCAAGGCCGCGGCCGCGCTGCGCGCCCTGTGGTCGGCGGGCAACTCCTACCTGGAGGAGAAGGCCCCCTGGCTGGAGATCAAGACCAACCCGGAGGGCGCGGCCCTCACTCTCCGTACGGCGATGAACCTCATCCGCCTCTACGCGGTGGTCTCCGAACCGTTCATCCCGACGTCCTCGGCGGCCATGCGCGCCGCGTTCGACCTGAAGGACGACACGGCGACCTGGGTGACGGCGGACGAGGCCCGCGCCCTCACCTCCGTCCCGGCCGGCACCCCGTTCACTGTCCCGCCGGTCCTGTTCGCCAAGATCACGGACGAGGACCTGGAGGCATACAAGGAGCGCTTCGGCGGCGAGGCCGCGGAGTAGCCCGTAGCAGTCCCCCATCAGTCCATGCGCAACCAGTCCATGCGCAACCCCGCACACCCCCGTGTGCGTCCCCCGGTACATGGCACTGTTCGGAAACGCGCACACCGTCAACCCTGGCAAGGCCCAGCAGGACTACGAACGCCTGCTGGGTCACGGGGAGCAGATCCACGCCGCGTACCTGCTCATCCGCGACACCATCCTGTTCACCGACCGGCGCCTGATCCTGGTCGACAAGCAGGGCCTCACCGGCAAGAAGGTGGAGTACCACTCCATCCCCTACCGCAGCATCACGCATTTCTCGGTCGAGACGGCCGGCCACTTCGACCTCGACGCCGAGCTCAAGATCTGGCTCTCCGGCACCCACGAGCCGATCGAGAAGACCTTTACCAAGGGCGTGGACATCTACGAGGTCCAGGCGATCCTCACTCAGTTCGTGGCGAGGTAGCCGCCACGCGTGGTCGACCATGGGCCGCACCGTCAGGCGCGGCCCGGTTCTCTCAAGATCCCTCAAGATCCCTCAAGCCGAGGGCGGGGCGACCGCGAAAACGGACCCCGTGCTGGAGCCCGCGTACACCACGCCGTTCAGTACCGCGGGTTCAGGGCGGTCGTTGGTGGGGCTCGCAGGGCTGGCGAGGCTCGTGTTCGGATCGCGCCGCGCCGCGCTCCGCCACAGGGTCCTGCCCGTCGCGGCGTCGACGCAGGTGATCCGTCCGTCGCCAGCCAGGCTGAACAGACGACCATCGGCGAACACCGGCCGGGCGGGGGCCTCTCCCTCCGTCTCCAGGACCCAGTTCCGGCCGCCCGTCCGCAGGTCGTACGAGGCCAGCGTGCCATCCGTCCGGCTGAGATAGAGCGCGTTGCCCTGCACGCGGACGGTTCCCACCGGGGCCTCCCGGAGCGGGATTCGTTTCACGCTTCGGTCCCTGATGGTGACGCGGGTGATGTGCTTGCCGTCCAGCAGGAAGGACACCGTGTCGCCGTCGGCCGCGATCGGCGAGCCAGGGTCCTCGTCGAAAGTGGCGAAGGCCTTCGTCTTCGTCCGCAGCGTGGCGGCGTCGAGGACGGCGACGGACGTGATGAAACCCTCGTCCGACCCGTACCCCAACAGGTACAGCGCGCCGTCTCCGCCGTCGAAGACGTCGTATCCCTCGTCGGCGGAAAAGGTCCTGGACGCGACCAGCTTTCCCGTCCGTGCGTTTCTGCGGTCGATCCGGGTTCCGTCCACATGCGGGTAAACCATGATGACCGTGGACTTCTGCACGATGGCGGTGGGGAGCCCCGACGACTCGGCTGACCACAGTCGGTCGCCGGTCTTCACGTCCAAGCCCACGAGCTGTTCCCGGCTCAGATCCCCGACCAGGACGGTTTCTCCCGCGAACCCCATGACTGGCCCAGGCCACGCGTTCTCGTCGTTCCGCTCGCTCCACATGACCCGGCCCGAGGCCACGTCGATCCGCTCGGCCAGCACACCGGTTTCCGTGCACACAAGGATGTCGCCTGTACCGGCGCAGCCGGGAAGGTCAGTCCCTTGACGTCCCGGGATGGCGGCCGGCTTCTTCTCCCACAAGGCCCACCCCCGAGGCCGCATGGCCGCCACCTTTTCGACGGCGGGAGCAGCCCGTGTCGACGAGGCGCCGGCCGAGGGCGAGGCGGAGCCCTTGGCATCGCCACGGTCTCCTCCCGCGTCGTCCGCCTGCATCATCGGCACCGCCACGGCAACCACGATCGTGGTCACGGCGGTCAGAAGGTAGGCGAGCGTCCGGGGCCGCAGCCGGGGACCGTTCGTGAGGCCCTCGGGTACCGTCGTCCCCGCGGGTTTCTCCGGCCCTGCCTCCGCTGCGCCTTTCTCCTGGAGCAGGGCAAGCAGTTCGGTGGGGGAGGGGCGACCGGTGGGGTCCTTGAGCAGGCATTTCTCGATGACGGAACGCAGGGCCGATGGGACTCCCGCGAGGTCTGGATCGTCATGCACGATCTTCATCGCGACCGCGATGGGCGGGGCGTCCGGGTCACCGTCGAACGGCCCCCGGCCCGTCGCCGCATGCACGAGGACTCCACCCAGCGCGAACACGTCGGCCGCCGGCCCGACTTCACGCGGCGTGTTCAGCTGTTCCGGGGCCATGAAGGAGACGGTGCCGAGGACCTTGCCGGTCCGCGTCAGGGGTTCGGCCTTCAGCACCCGGGCAATGCCGAAGTCGATGACCCGGGGGCCGTCCTCGGTCAGCAGCACATTGCTCGGCTTCAGGTCGCGGTGCACCAGGCCGGCCCGGTGGATGTCGCGCAGAGCCTCGGCGAGTCCGCGACCCAGCTGCCACACGGCGTCCTCGTCGAACGCGCCGGTCTCGCGCACGCGTTCCGAAAGCGTCGGGGCGTCAAAGTACTGCGTCGCCATCCACGGTGGCTCGCCATCGGGATCGGCACCGACAACCGAGGCGGTGAATGCCCCGCTGACCTGTCGCGCGGCATCGATCTCGAGCCGAAAGCGAGCGCGATAGTCGGTGTCGTCGACGAACTCCCCTCGGATGATCTTCAGGGCGACTCTTCGGCCCGACGGCGACACGGCCAGATAGACGACCCCCATGCCGCCTGCTCCGATGCGACGTTCGATGCGGTACTCCCCGACGTACGGCGGCGTGTACTCGTCCTGCCAGCTCAAGGGCCCCCCTGCGACTCCGTGGTGATCAGGCCGGCCTTCCCCACGCATCGAGGGTGGGGACAGCCAACGGTCCCGGCTCCTGCGGGCTGCACGGACGCTAGCGCATTCCGCGCCGTCGTCGGCGCAGTGCGATCACGGGGCGGGGCGCACAACCGCGGGTGTTCGGCCGTCCCGGAGGGACGAACAGGGCGGCGTACGCCGACAGGGTGTCGGGATACGCCGCCCTCGGGTGGGACGAGTTGCGGGTCGCGGGTGGTGGCCCGCGTTGTCACGGCGGTTACTTCGGGTCGTCGTTGAACTTCGAGGTCGACCAGAAGTAGCCGAGCACCGCGAGGCCCAGGCACCAGACGACGGCGAGCCATCCGTTGTTGCCGATCCCGGTGCCGAGCAGCAGACCGCGCAGGGTCTCGATGGCGGGCGTGAACGGCTGGTACTCGGCGATCGGCTGGAACCAGCCCGGCATCGCGTCGACGGGGACGAAGGCGCTGGACAGGAGCGGCAGCAGGATCAGTGGCATCGCGTTGTTGCTGGCGGCCTCGACGTTCGGGCTGACCAGGCCCATGCCGACCGCGATCCAGGTGAGCGCCGTGGCGAAGAGCACGAGCAGTCCGAACGCCGCGAGCCACTCCAGGACGGTGGCATCGGTGGAGCGGAAGCCGATGGCCACGGCGACGGCGCCGACGAGGACCACGCTGATGATCGACTGCAACACGCTGCCGATGACATGTCCGATGATCACGGAGCCACGGTGGATCGCCATCGTGCGGAAGCGCGCGATGATGCCCTCGGTCATGTCGTTGGAGACGGAGACCGCGGTGCCGATCGTGGTGCTGCCGATGGTCATCAGCAGGAGCCCCGGGACGATGTAGGCGATGTACACGGATCGGTCCGCGCCTGAGCCGCCGCCGATGCCCGCGCTCATGGTGTCGCCGAAGATGTAGACGAAGAGCAGCAACAGCATGATCGGGGTGAGCAGCAGGTTCAGGGTGAGCGACGGGTAGCGCCGGGCGTGCAGGAGATTGCGGCGCAGCATCGTGGCGGAGTCGCGTACGGCGAGAGAGATCCGGGT
>NZ_VMNX01000374.1 GCF_009377235.1 Streptomyces acidicola | reverse complement strand
GAGATAGCGGGGGCGGCCGTCGATCAGCGGGCCTTTGCACCACCTAGGGGCGGCTGCGGCCGCTTTATGGTGGTTTTCGGGTGCACACTGGCATAGGGACGAGTGCCTGAGTGCGGGGTGATACAGATGGTGAACCGTTTCCGGAGCGACCGCGGACTGGTCGCGCGGATGGTACTCACGGTGTTCCTGCTCGGATTGCTGTACGTGGCCTTCATAGGCGTCCTGATCGTGCTGCTGAAGAGCGTGGTGGTGGTCATCGTGCTGGCCGCCGCGCTGCTGGGCGCGCAGTACTGGTTCTCGGACCGGATCGCGCTCTACGCGATGCACGGACAGATCGTGGAGCGGGACGAGTATCCGCAGCTCCACGGCGTCGTCGACCGGCTGTGCGCCGTGGCGGACATGCCGAAGCCGCAGGTCGCCGTGGCAAACATGGACATGCCCAACGCGTTCGCCACGGGGCGGAACCAGGATCACGCCGTGGTGTGTGTGACGACCGGGCTGCTCAGGCGGCTGGAGCCGGACGAACTGGAGGGCGTGCTCTCGCACGAGCTGTCCCACGTGGCGCACAAGGACGTCGCCGTGATCACCGTGGCGTCCTTCCTGGGCGTGATCGCCGGGCTGATCGTACGGTTCGCCTTCTACTCGCAACTGTTCGCGCGCGGGCGCAAGGACCAGAACACCCTCGCCGTGTTCGCGACAATCATCGGGGTCTCCATCGCCGTCTACGCGATCAGCTTCGTGCTCATCCGGGCCCTGTCCCGGTACCGGGAGCTGGCCGCCGACCGGGCGGGCGCGCTGCTCACCGGGCGGCCCTCGGCGCTGGCGTCCGCGCTGACGAAGGTGGACGGGGCGATCGCCAGGATCCCGACCCGCGACCTGCGGACCGCTCAGGCCTTCAACGCCTTCTACTTCACCCCGGCACTCGGCGACTCGCCCGTCTTCCAGCGCGTCTTCTCCACCCACCCGAGCCTGGAGCAGCGGCTCGACCAGCTGGGGCGGATCTCGGCCGAGCTGGGTGAAGCGGCGGCGCCCAGGAAGGCGGGCTGAGATCGCATGGGGTTCCTGGACGTCCTTCTCGGCCGTACGAAGCCGGTCGCGCCCGATCTCGACCAGCTGTTCGCGCTGCCGTCGGCCGCGGTGACGCTCGAGGCGGCGGCCTCCTTCACGCCCACCGGAACGGGCTCGGTGTGCTTCGCCACCGTGGAGGGCGCGGCGTTCACCGAGGTCCGCGAGGAGGTGCAGGAACTCCTCGACGCGGACTCGGAACGCCAGGGGCCGCCCGTCGAGGCCGTCCGGGACGAGTACGGGTACTCGTGGCTGGTCTCCCGCCGCGGACCGGACGACCTGCCCGCGCTCGTGGGTGATCTGCACGCGGTCAACAGCGCGCTGGAGAGCAGCGGGTTCGGGCCGCAGTTGCTGTGCTCCGTGGTGAGCTTCCAGAGCGGCGGAGACAGGCGGCTGGAGATCGTCTACCTGTACAAGCGTGGCACCTTCTACCCCATGTGCAGACTCGGCGGGCAACAGAAACGCGACAACGCACTGGAGCTGCAGATGTCCGCCCTGCTCAAGGACGACCTTCGGATCGAGCCCGACCTGAGCCGCTGGTTCCCGATCTGGGGCGTGCCGGGGTCGTAGAGCAGCACGAAACGACTGCGGTGAGCCGGAGGGGGTCACTCCGTGAGTAAATGCGGGGATGAGCCGACCCTCCTCTTTCGCACATTTCACACACGACCACGACGGTGAACAACTCAGCGGGGTGGACAGCGACGGCGACGGTGGCCTGGAACCAGCGGCCACCGTCGTCCTGTTGCACGGCGCCGGCAACGGCAGCAAGGAACGCCTCCTCCCCATGCTCGACGAGTTCGTGGCGCGTGGCTGCCGGGGCCTGGCCCTCGACTTCTCGGGGCACGGTGAGAGCACGGGTGAGCTGCGGGAGCTGAGTCTGCGGCGGCGTTTCGAGCAGGCCGCCGCCGTCATCGACGCACGGGTGCCCGTGGACGCGCCGCTGGTCCTCGTCGGGTTCAGCATGAGCGGGCAGACGGTGGCCGATCTCGCCCGCCACTACGGGGAGCGGGTGGCGGCGATCGGGCTGTGCGCGCCCGCGGTGTACGCGGCCGAGGCCTGGCCGGTGCCGTTCGGGGACGATGGGGGTCCCTCCCGGTCGAGCGAAGCCGAGACTGGGGGAGGAGAGTTCAGCACCATCATCCGGGCGCCCGAGAGCTGGCGTGCGGCCCCGGCGCTGGATGTGTTCCGGGGGTACCGCGGCCGGGCGGTGCTCGCCGTGCCCGCGACGGACCATGTCATCCCTCCGGCTGTGACCGAGGCTGTAGCTGACGCCCTGTCCACCCATGCCCAGTTCACCCGGCTCGAACTTCCGGACGCGGAGCACTGGCTGGGCCTGTGGTTCCGTGATCACGCCGACGACCGGCGGGAGTTCGTGGATGCCGTGCTGACGGGCCTGGGGGACGAGGGGTGGACGGCGACGCGGGCGTGGGTGGCCAAGCAGGTGCCGCAGGGGCGCGGTGTGCGTGACACGACGGTCCTGCACGGGGGCTGGAGCTCCCAGATGCGCCGGCTCACCCTCGACGACGGCTCCAGTCTGGTGCTGCGCTCCTTCGTGCGGCCCTTCTTCCGGCGGCACGCGCCGGGGCTGCTGGCCCGCGAGGCGTCCGTGCTCACGCTGCTCGCGCCGTACGACGGCATCCCGGTCCCGGAGCTGCGCGCGGTCGACGCCACCGCCGAACACGCCGACCATCCCTCGCTGTTGATGTCCCTGCTGCCGGGCACGGTGCGGGTCGACGACGTGGATCTCGAACGGCGCCTGGACCTGCTCGCCGGTCAGCTGGCCCGGGTCCACGCGGTCGTACCGGACGAACGGCCTCGCACGTATCAGGCGTGGACGTCTCCCGAGCGGGTCGGCTCGCCCGGCGGTGAGCCGTGGGACCGGGCGGTGGACGTGATCCGGCGCGCGGCGCCCGCGTACGAGGGGTGCTTCCTGCACCGGGACTTCCACCCCGGGAACGTCCTGTTCACCGGCGCCGGCGAGACCCTGCGGATCACTGGCGTCGTCGACTGGGTGGAGACCTCGTGGGGACCCGCTGACCTCGACGTCGCCCACTGCTCGACGGCGCTCGCGCTGCTGCACGGGCCGGAGCACGGGCTCGGCTTCCGCGCACGGTACGAGGCCCGCGGCGGCCGCAGCCTCGCGGAGGACCGGGAGCACCTGTACTGGGGGCTGCTGGACGCGCTGGGCTACGCACCGGACGCCACGAAGCTCGCGGGCCCCTGGCGCGAGCTCGGCCGCACCGACCTGACCCCGCAGGTGCTGGGGGCGCGGCTGGAGGCGTACGTGGCGGGGCTGCTGGACCAGTACGCGTAACGTGCTGTCCGGCTCGGTGACGGAGTTGGGGATGGTCAGGGGGACGGGGCTGATACGGCAGGGGACGGGGCTGATACGGCATGGGTGAGCGACTGCGGCGGCTCACGACGGCGGAACGTCGGACCCGGCTCGCGCTGCGGCACCGGCTGGCGCCGGGCGCGCGGGCGGCCACTCCGGAAGAGGTGGCCGGGTCCCTGGTGGCCTTGCACGGGACGGACCCGGCGACGGTGTACCTGGCGGTCGGGGCGCGTCTGGTGGACGCGGCCGGGACGGTGACGGAGCTCGACCGGGCGCTGTACGAGGAGCGGTCGCTGGTGCGGATGCACGGGATGCGGCACACCGTGTTCGTGTTCCCGACGGAGCTGGCCGCGGTGGTGCACGCCTCGACGGGGCTCACGGTCGCGGCACGGGCGCGGGCCGCCCTGATCAAGGACATGACCACCGGCAGCGACGGACGGCTGACCCCCGAATGGCTCGCGGAGGTCGAGGCGGCCGCGCTCGCCGCGCTCGCCCGGCGCGGACAGGCCACGGTGAACGAACTCGTGCACGACGAGCCGCGGTTGCGGGAGCAGTTCGTGTACGGGGCGGGCGGGAAGTACCAGCACACCGTGTCGTCCCGGCTCATGCGGGTGCTGGGAGTGGAGGGCAGAGTGGTGCGCGGCCGGCCGCTCGGCTCGTGGACGTCGACCCAGTTCCGCTGGGCGGTGGCGCCCCCGCACCCCGAGTTGCCGCCCGCCGGGGCGCAGTCGGAGCTGTTGCGGCAGTGGCTCACGGCGTGCGGTCCCGCCACGGAGGCGGACCTCAAGTGGTGGACCGGCTGGAAGGTGACCGAGGTCCGCAAGGCACTCGCCGCGATCGGGGCACAGGCCGTGTCCCTGGACGACGGGGGCACGGGCTACGTGACGGACGAGGTGACGGACGGGGACGCGGAGCCGTTCACCGAGCCCGTCGAGCCGTGGGCCGCGCTGCTTCCGGGCCTGGACCCGACGGCGATGGGCTGGCAGGACCGTGACTGGTACCTCGCGCCCGCCCTCCGCCCCGCCCTGTTCGACAGGAGTGGCAACGTCGGGCCGACGGTGTGGTGGAACGGCCGGGTGATCGGCTGCTGGGCCCAGCGTCCGGACGGCGAGATCGTGTGGCGGCTGCTGGAGACGGAGGGCGTCGGGAGCGAGGCACACTCGGCGATCGAGGCGGAGGCGGCACGGCTGTCCGCCTGGGTGGCCGGGACCCGGATCACGCCACGGTTCCGGACGCCGCTGGAACGGGAGCTGGCCTCCGGGTGAGGGAGGCATGAGGTCGTCCCCGGTCCCGGCCGGCGCGGTGTCGCTCCGGGACCGGGGACGACCTGCGGTCACTTCTCCGGACACTCCTTCCAGGCCAGGTGGTAGACCGTGCTGATGTCACCGTCCGTGGAGTCCATGGTCATGAAGCTGGTGCTGTTGGCCGGTGACGTGCCCTTGCTGACCCGCAGCTCGGTGTTGATGTTGAAGTTCCGCAACTCACCGCAGGGCGCCCAGACGAGCTGGGCCCAGTCGGTTTCGTCGGTGGCCTGCCAGTTGTCCTCGTACGGGCCGCTGAACGGGTGGGTCCTGGAGGCCGTGTCCGGGGAGCCCTGGAAGTAGTACGAGGCCTTCTGGGTGCTGCTCGCGCCACGCTGGAGTGAGGCGAAGCCCCGGTAGTCGGCGCTGGCGATGGCGTAGGTGAAGCCGCCGGGTACGTGGACGTTCAGGTTGAGCTGGCAGTTCTTGCGGAACGCGGTGGGGTCGGCGCCGCCGCCGACCTGGGCGAGGTAGTCGCTGTAGGTCACGGTGAAGGCGGTGTTGTCCGGCGAGACGGCGACCGCCGCGGTGCCCTGGGGACAGCCGGAGCCGTTCACCGTGGCGACCTTGATGACGATCTTGTCCGGGGGAGGATCGGTGAAGATCGGCGACGACGAGGACGAGGCCTGCGCCGGGAACGCGGTGGCGAGCAGAGCGGCGATCGCGCCGCCCAGGAGGAGCCCACGAGCCATGGTTCTCCCATCCATTGGGGGGTGCGGCCCGGCGCATGCGCGGTGGGCCGTCACGGACCGAAGAGGTGTGGATTGGATGAACGATCATGCACATGCCAAGCAGCCATGTGCATCACCCCCGGCCTGTGAAGGAGCTGTGAAGGCCGGGAGCGACCGAATCGTATGGACCCCGGGGCGGTGCGGCTAGGGCGATCTCCGGCCAACTCTGGAACTCTGCTGCGATCGGACCGACCTCCGGGCCGGCACCCCCGGCTCCGGCACACCAGCGCCGCCCCCTCGAACCCGAACACACCAGTGCCGCCCACCCCGCGGAGCGGACGGCACCGGAGACTCGCGTGCCTCAGCGGCTGTAGCGCATCAGCGCCCGCACCATGTGGCACGTCGTGTCGGACGGCGGGTGGACGCCGATGAGCTCGGCCGCGCCGCGGATCGTCTCGTTGCGGGCCTGGTTCGGGACGTGGACGCCGGAGTCGAGCAGGGCGATGGCGAGGCGCATCGCCTTCAGCCGGCGGTTGTGCGTGACGTACCACTCGCGGGGGCGGCCGGGCGGCAGCGGGCGCTTCTCGACGGGGGCGTACGGAAGGTCGAGCAGGACCGGCCTCCGGGCCGTGGACTGGGTGGGCAGCGGCTTCGACTTCAGTGCGGCAGCGGGCACGGGCATCCTCCTGTCGCGGTCAGGGCGTCGTCCGGGATCTCCGGAAACACCCTCGAACACTGCTTCTATTTTACTGGCCACCACTGACAATCAGGAGCCCTGGAGCCCACCAAAAGCCCAGGTGGGAAAGGGAATTGGCGTCGTGTCACCCAAGCTTCACGAGAGGCGCGTGAGGCAGCGGACCGGCGGGCCGGGGTGGCGACACCGCGGACCCGAAACCCCACCCGGCCCCCATC
>NZ_VMNX01000373.1 GCF_009377235.1 Streptomyces acidicola | reverse complement strand
GGGCGGCGGAGGGCGGGGACAACCCGGTCGCGCTAGCCGCGCCCCACGTACGGCATCGCCGTCGCCAGGACCGTGGCGAACTGCACGTTCGCCTCCAGTGGCAGCTCCGCCATGTGCCGTACCGTGCGCGCCACGTCCGTCACGTCCATCACCGGCTCGGTCGCGAGCTGCCCGTTCGCCTGCGGTACGCCCCGCTGCATGCGCTCGGTCATGTCGGTCGCCGCGTTGCCGATGTCGATCTGGCCAACGGCGATGCCGTATGGCCGGCCGTCCAGTGACAGCGACTTGGTGAGGCCGGTCAGGGCGTGCTTGGTCGCCGTGTATGCGACGGAGTGCGGGCGGGGCGCGTGCGCGGAGATCGAGCCGTTGTTGATGATCCGGCCGCCTTGGGGGTCCTGCTCCTTCATCTGACGGTACGCCGCCTGCGCGCACAGGAACGCGCCGTTGAGGTTGGTGTCCACCACGTGCCGCCAGGCCGAGTAGTCCAGCTCCTCGACGGGTACACCGCCCGGCCCGAACGTCCCCGCGTTGTTGAAGAGCAGGTCGAGCCGACCGAACCGGTCGTGTACGGCCGCGAAGAGCGCCGCGACGTCCTCGGGCCGTGAGACGTCGGCACGGACGACGAGGGCCTCGGGGTGACCGGCTGCGGTCTCGGCCAGTTTCTCCGCCCGGCGGCCCGCGAGCGCCACCGACCAGCCCGTCCCCAACAGTTCCTGCGACACGGCACGACCGATTCCGGAGCCCGCGCCTGTCACGATCGCGATCTTCGTTTGCGTAATCTTCATGAGCTCTCAGCGTAAGCGAGGGTCCGTCATACGGAACTCATCAGTCCGACATCTGAGTGTTGTGTACGTGACAGGTGTGCGTTGACCCTGGCCACTCCAATGCCTGGTACAACCACCGTCAGGGGAGGGCCAGATGACACCCGCAGCCCATCAGCCACCGAACGCCCCCTCAGCGTACGAATCCTCGCGACACGACCACGAGCTCCGTGCCGCGGCACGCCACCTGGGGCGCCGCCGGTTCCTCACCGTCACCGGTGCCGCCGCCGCTCTCGCCTTCGCCACCAACCTGCCGGCCGCCGGTGTGGCGAGCGCCGCCGAACTCGACGCGGCGCAGATCACCGAGAACCCGTTCACGCTCGGCGTGGCCTCCGGCGACCCGCTCTCCGAATCCGTGCTCCTGTGGACGCGGCTCGCCCCGTCGCCGTACGAGGCCGACGGCGGACTGCCCGCCGAACGGGTCACCGTGCGCTGGGAGCTGGCCCACGACGAGCAGTTCCGGCGCATCGTCAGACGCGGCACCACCACCGCCCACCCCGAGTTCCACCACAGCGTGCACGTCGAGATCGGGTTCCTGGAGCCCGGACGCGTGTACTACTACCGCTTCCGCGCGGGCGACTGGATCAGCGAGACGGGCCGTACGCGCACGGCGCCCGGCCGCTTCGGCCTCACCACCCCGCTCACCTTCGCGGCCGTCTCCTGCCAGGCGTACCACGACGGCTACTTCACCGCGTACCGGCACCTGGCGTCCGACGACGTCGACGTCGTCTTCCACCTCGGTGACTACCTGTACGAGTACGCGGTGGACTCGGCCGGCGGCAACCGCAAGTACACCGACCGCACCCTGCCCGCCGTCTTCAACCGCGAGACGGTCACCCTGGAGGACTACCGCCTGCGGTACGCCCTCTACAAGACCGACCCCGACCTGCGGGCCGCCCACGCGGCGCACCCCTTCGTCGTCACCTGGGACGACCACGAGACCGAGAACAACTACGCCGGCGACATCCCCGAGAACTCCGTACCCCCCGAGGAGTTCCTGCTGCGCCGCGCCGCCGCGTACCGCGCGTACTGGGAGAACCAGCCGCTGCGCCGCCCGCAGCGCCCCGACGGCCCCGACATGAAGCTCTACCGCCGTCTGCAGTGGGGACGCCTCGCCCAGTTCGACATCCTCGACACCCGCCAGTACCGCTCCGACCAGGCGTACGGCGACGGCTGGCAGTTCCCCGGCCCCGAGTCCGAGGACCCCTCGCGCACCCTGACCGGCGCGACCCAGGAGCGCTGGCTGCTGGACGGCTGGCACAACTCCCGCGCCGTGTGGAACGTGGTCCCGCAGCAGGTCACCTTCTCCCAGCGCCGCAACGCCACCGGTGACTCCTACAAGCTCTCGATGGACTCCTGGGACGGCTACCCGGCCTCACGCGAGCGGCTGCTGGCGGGCGCCGACGCGGCCGGCGTCGAGAACCTGATGGTCCTGACCGGTGACGTGCACGTCGGCTACGCCTTCGACATCAAGCGCGACTTCGACGACCGCTCCTCCCGGACGGTCGGCACGGAGATCGTCGCCACGTCCATCACCAGCGGCGGCAACGGCTCGGACAAGCCCGCCAACTGGGACACGTACATGACGGCCAACCCGCACATGAAGTTCTACAACGGGCGGCGCGGCTACGCGACCGTGGCCCTGGACGAGGACACCGCACGGACCGACTTCAAGACCCTGCCCGCGGTGACCACTCCGGGGGCGGCGATCACCACGGTCGCTTCCTTCGTGACGGAGGCGGGGAGCCCGGGGCTCAAGCCGGCGTAGCCACCGGCTCGTTCTCGTCCGGCCCGTTCTCCTCCGGCCCGTTCTCCTCCTGCTGGTCTCCCCGGCTGCCCTGCCGGTCGTCCTGCCGGTCGTCCCGCCGGTCGCCCTCGCCCGAGTAGCGGACGCCGACGCGGTCCCGTATCGCGTCGAGCGTCCGCATCACGGCGAGGGTGCCCTCCAGGGGGACCAGGGGCGACTCGGTCTCGCCGGCGCGCAGGGCGCGCATGACCTCGCGGGCCTCGTGCTTGAGGCTGTTGCGGGGGCCCGCGGACGGGTCGGCGCGGAAGGTCTCCGGGTCCCGGCCGTCGCGGTGCAGCACGAAGTGGTCCGGGAAGAAGAAGCCGTCCGGGATGTCGATACGGCCCTGCGAGCCGGTGACCGAGGCGGATGTGGCCGTGCCGCCGGTGATGGAGCAGTGCACCGAGGCGAGAGCACCGCTCTCATACGAGAGCAGCGCACCCGTCTGCAGATCGACGCCCTCGTCGGAGAGCACCGCTCGCGCCGTCACGTCCGAGGGCTCCCCGAGCAGGAGGTGGGCGAAGGAGACCGGATAGACGCCGAGGTCCAGCAGCGCGCCCCCGCCCTGTGCCGGGTCGCGCAGCCGGTGCGACGGCGGAAACGGGCCCGCAAGACCGAAGTCCGCCTGCACGGTACGGACCTCACCGATCACCCCGTCCCGCACCATGCCGGCCATACGCCGCACCAGCGGATTGCAGTACATCCACATGGCCTCCATCAGGAAGCTCCCGCGCTCCTTCGCCAGCGCGACCAGTTCCCCGGCCTCCCGCGCGTTCAGCGTGAACGCCTTCTCGCACAGCACGTTCCGCCCGGCCTCCAGGCATAACCCGGCGGCGGCCCGGTGCGCGGAGTGGGGTGTGGCGACGTACACGACGTCCACGTCCGCGTCCTCGGCGAGGGCGCCCCACTGGCCGTACGCCCGCGCTATCCCGAACCGCTCCGCGAACGCCTTCGCCGACTCGGTGCTCCGCGAGGCCACCGCCACGACCTCGGCGTCCGGCAGGTCCACCAGGTCGGCGGTGAACGACGCGGCGATACCTCCGGTCGCCAGGACTCCCCATCGCACCGGCCGGTCCGCCATGTCCCACCCCTTGATCTGTGACCCCGAACACTCCGTTCGAACTGAGAGCATAGGCGGGGGACCGAACAGAGAGGGAGGGGCACATGCCCGAGCGTGGCCGTACCACGCGGGACCAGGAAGTCCCGGAGGGGCACATACCGAACACGACGGTGGCGGAGCCAACGGGGGGCACGACCGGGACCACGGCTGGCGACACGGCCGGGGGCCCGGCCGGGAACACGACCAGGGGCACGACCGGGAAGCCCGGACCGTCATGGAACGGACCCGACCGCGGCGCCCCCCGCCGCACCGGCATCCTCGTCACCCTCATCCTCGGCGGCCTCACCGCCACGCCCCCGCTGGCGATGGACATGTACCTTCCGTCGCTGCCGGAGGTCACGAAGTCCCTGCAGGCGCCCGCCACGACCGTGCAGCTCACGCTCACCGCCTGCCTCGCCGGCATGGCGCTGGGCCAGCTGGTCGTCGGCCCGATGAGCGACCGCTGGGGCCGCAGGCGGCCGCTGCTCGCCGGACTCGCCGTCTACGTCGTCGCCACCGCGCTGTGCGCGCTCGCGCCCACGGTGGAGGCCCTCATCGCCTTCCGGCTCGTTCAGGGCCTCGCGGGATCGGCCGGGATCGTGATCGCGCGGGCCGTGGTCCGCGACCTGTACGACGGCATGGCGATGGCCCGCTTCTTCTCCACGCTGATGCTGGTCTCCGGAGTGGCGCCGATCGTCGCGCCACTGATCGGCGGGCAGATCCTGCGGGTCACGGACTGGCGGGGCGTGTTCGTCGTCCTGATCGGCGTCGGCGTCGCGCTGACGGCGGTCGTCTGGTGGCGGCTGCCCGAGACGCTGGCCCCCGGCGACCGGCACGGGGGAGGCGTGGGCGAGGCCCTGCGCGCGATGCGCGGACTGCTCGCCGACCGGGTCTTCACCGGCTACATGCTGGCGGGCGGCTTCACGTTCGCCGCGCTGTTCGCGTACATCAGTGCCTCCCCCTTCGTGATCCAGGAGATCTACGGCGCCTCCCCGCAGACGTTCAGCCTGCTCTTCGGCGTCAACTCCGTCGGCCTGGTGATCGCGGGTCAGATCAACGGCAAGGTTCTCGTCGGCCGCGTCGCACTGGACAAGGTGCTGGCGACGGGCCTCGCGATCGTGACGCTCTCCGCGATCGCACTGCTGCTGATGTCGGCGGGGGTCTTCGGCGAGGTGGGGCTCTGGCCCATGGCGGCGGGGCTGTTCGTCCTCATGAGCGCGATGGGCATCACGCTGCCCAACACCCAGACGCTCGCCCTGGTCCGCGTACGGCACGCGGCCGGTTCGGCGTCCGCGCTGCTCGGCACGTCCTCGTTCCTCATCGGCGCGATCGCCTCGCCGCTCGTCGGAATCGCGGGCGAGGACACCGCCGTCCCGATGGCCGTCGTCCAACTGGCGGCCGCGCTGGTGGGCGTCGCCTGTTTCGTGGCACTCTGCCGCCCCTGGACCACACGACCGGCCGAGAGCTTGGGGGAAGAACGCTGAGCGCCCCGAGACTGCGCACCGGCACCCCGGAACGGGCCGGCCTCGACCCCGGCCAACTCCGCCTCCTCGTCAGCGAGATCCGGGCCTGCACGGAGGAGGCCGAGGAGGCCCCCACCGGGGCCGAGGCCGCCGGGGCCGGGGCCGAGGGCGAGCGCCCGTGGGCGGCGGGCGCCGTCGTGATCGCGGGACGCGGCCCGGTCGTCGCCGTGGAGGAGGCCATGGGCTGGGCGGTGCGGTACACGGCGTACGACGAGACGAGCGACACGGCCGTCGAGCTGCCGCCCGAGGACCGTGTGCCGGTGACCGTGGACACCCCCTTCGACCTGGCCTCCCTCACCAAGCTGTTCACGGCGGTGGCGGCCGCGCAGCAACTGGAGCGGGGCACCCTCGGGCTCGACACGCGCGTGGGGGCGTACCTGCCGGACTTCACGGGCGCCGCCCGGCACGACGTGACCGTACGCCAGCTCCTCACCCACACGTCGGGCCTGCGCCCCGAACTCCCGCTGTACGACTGCCCTACGGACCAGGCCCGCCTGGCCATGCTCCGCGTGGAGGCACCGACGACACGGCCGGGTACGGCGTACTGCTACTCGGACCTGAACATGCTCCTGCTGCAGCACGTCCTGGAACGCCTCACGGGCCGCGGACTGGACGTCCTGATCCGCGACGGCATCACGCGCCCCCTGGGCATGACATCGACGGCCTTCGGCCCGTGTCCGGGTGCGGCGGCGACGGAGGACCAGCGGCGCCCCTGGGCGAAGGCGGACCGCGGCATGCTCCGTGGCGTGGTCCACGACGAGAACGCCTGGGCCCTCGGCGGGGTCGCGGGCCACGCGGGCCTCTTCTCCACGGCCCGGGACCTGGCGGTCTTCTGCCGCGCGCTGCTCGCGGGCGGCTCCTACGGGCCCGCCCGCGTCCTCGGCCCCGAGCTGGCCGACCTCATGCTCACCCCACCGGGCCTGGGCCTCGCCGTCGACCAGCCGTGGTTCATGGGCGAGTTGGCGGGACGAGGGGCGGCGGGCCACACGGGCTTCACGGGGACGTCGCTGGTCCTGGACAGGGCCACGGACACGTTCCTCGTACTGCTGGCGAACACGGTGCATCCCCGCCGGCGCGCGCTCCCGGACAACCGGGTGAGGGCGAGGGCGGGGACGCGGGTGGCCCG
>NZ_VMNX01000372.1 GCF_009377235.1 Streptomyces acidicola | reverse complement strand
ACGCCCCCCAGCCCCCGCCACCGAACCGGCCGTCGCCATCGAACAGGCCGAGGCCGCGCTCGTCGAGCACTACCCACGACTCGTCCGGCTCGCCTACCTCGTACTGCCGCCCGCCCTCGGCCGCACCCGCCGCGTCCTGACGGCGCACGCCCTCACCCAGCGGGCACTTCCCCGGGGCCGTTCGGCGAAGTCCGTGATCCCGGCACCGGCGACGGGAAGCGACGGCGGCCCGGGCTACGGCTATGTCCGCCTCCAGGTCCTGCGTACGGCACTGGAGGCCGGCCACCCACTGAGGCTCCGGCCCTGGCCCAAGCGCTCACAACTGCCCCCGCTGCTGCCGCAGGTGTGGGGCCTGCGTCTGTTCCCCCGCTCCGGGGGCGCCGACGAACTCGCCCTGGACCAGCGCCTGTCGGCCCTCTCGGGCCCCGCACGGGCCGCATACGTCCTGCGGGGCCTGGAAAAGCTGAACGACGCCGACGTACGGAAGGTGCTGGACGCGGCCGGGGTCGAGGACTCGGGGACCGCTCTGAAGGAGGCGGGCGGCGTTCCGCCCGAGGACGCCCTGCTCGGCTCCTCCGAGTTCGACCCCTGTTCGCTCCAGGCCAGGCCCACCGATCTGATGCGGCGCCGACAGCACATGAAGGCCGCGCTCGCCGCCACGGCGGCGGCACTCGTGTGCGGGGCGCTGCTCGTCATGCCCGGGGACGGCTGGGGCCCCGATGGGGCCGCGGCACCCCCGTACGCGCGGAACCCGGCCGCCGAAGCCGCCCTGGACCCCGGCAGGTTGACGACTGCGTCGGCATCCGCCTGGAAGACCTCCACGCGCACCGGTTTCTCCGTGTGGCCCGCACGCGGAACGCTCACCGAGGACAAGACTCTGCTCCGGCGCGCGCTCGCCGTGTGGGCGCGGCCCGGAGAGTCCGTCCAGGTCTCGGCGACCCCCGGCACCCCGGCCGGCGCCCCGCCCGGACCGCCGCAGCTGCTGTACGCGGGCGTGGTCGACTCCGCACGCGTCGTGCTGCTGTACGACGGGCTGCGCGTCGCGCGGTATGCCGAACCGAAGGAGGGCACGGGCGGGGCCGCGCTGGACTTCGCGCGGGTGGACGGGGCGACCGGGGCCGAGGCGAGCGCGGTGGTGCTCGACCGGGCCGACGGCAACGTCCGCTATCTGATGGCGCCCTGGGTGACGAGGGTGACCGTGCGGGACCTGATGAAGCCGGCCGGCGGGACGTCGGTGCTGCCGGTGGCGGGGGACGGGGTGACGGGCGCGTTCGCGAGCCCCGCGCTGCAACAGGGCGCGTGCCGTTCGTGGAACGTGCTCCAGCTGAGCGGCGCGTCGGGCTCCCGGCTGCTGACCGACCTCGCCGAGCTGACCCCCGCGCGCCTGACCACCGGGCGGCCGTCCGCGCCTCGCGATGCGTCGAAGGAGCTCGGGACCTGGTCACCGTATGCCTGCTCGCTGGCCGCCGCGCGGGCGCAGGGCGTGCGCTCCGTGAACGCCTGGCAGTACGCCCAGCAGCCGCTGCCCGACGCGACCGGGACGGCGTCCTGGGTGTGCACGCGGGCCGAGACCTGGCGGGGTGGCGGCACACGGGTGCTGGCCCAGTTCCACGCGCCGGCCGCACGGTTCGGAGCGGTCGCCGCCAAGGCCGACGACTCCCCCGCGTGTGGCGCCCGTGACCCGCACCTCCTCGCCGGTGTGCTGTGGAAGTCGGGCACGGGCACCTGGTACCTGCTCGCCGCCGGCAGCCAGGACACGACCTCGGTCACCGCGACGGGCGGGATCAGCGCCACCGCCCAGGGCAATGTGCTGACCGTACGCGCGAAGCGGGGTGCGGAGGCCAAGTTGAAGGGCACCCTGGCCGACAGCCGGCCGATCACTGGGCTGAGGTGAGCGCGTTCGGTGACCGGTTTGCACCGAAGCCGTGAACAATCTTGACCGATCTGGTCCGTTGGAGGCCGAATCCGATCGGTAGGGTGTCCGTATGACAACCGGGGTTCGCCGCAGAATGGGAGTCGAGGAGCGGCGGCAGCAGTTGATCGGCGTCGCCCTTGAACTGTTCAGCCGACGCTCACCCGACGAGGTCTCCATCGACGAGATAGCGTCCGCCGCAGGCATCTCGCGACCGCTGGTCTACCACTACTTTCCCGGCAAGCTCAGCCTCTACGAAGCCGCGTTGAAGCGCGCCTCCGACGAGTTGGCCGCCCGCTTCCTGGAACCGCAGGAGGGCCCCCTGGGTGCCCGGCTGCTGCGCGTGATGCGCCGCTACTTCGACTTCGTCGAGGAGCACGGGCCCGGCTTCTCGGCCCTGATGCGCGGCGGCCCGGCGGTCCCCGGGGACGGACCCCGCTCCCGGGACGCCGTCTCCCGCACCAACGCCCTCATCGACGGCGTGCGCCAGGCCGCGTACGACCAGATCCTCGCCCACCTGAGAATCGAGGACCCGCCGGCCCGGCTGGAGCTGGTGATCCGCTCCTGGATCTCCCTCGCCGAGTCCACGGCGCTGATCTGGCTGGACGGCCGCCGCATCCCGCGGGGGGAACTCGAGGTGCAACTCGTCCACGACTTCGCCGCGTTGGCGGCGGTGAGCGCCGCGCACGACGAGGAGATGGCGGAGCTGCTGCGCCGCATGCTGGGGGACGAGCCGACCGACGGCCCGTTCACGGACCTGGTGGGCCGCTTGGTGGCACTGGGAGCGCCCCGGTAGAAGGCGCTCCCCGGCGGGCGGCGTACGGCGCGACTACGCGTCGAACTTCCGGTACGACGCGTCAAGATCCCGCACCTCGGCCGACGCGTGCAACGCCGCCCCCGTACCGGGCTTCACATAGGTGCGGAGCAGCTCCAGCACCGCCTCGGTGAGCCGCGCCTTCGTCTCGTCCGTACGCCCCGCCAGCAACCCCAGCGTCACATGGACGACCACATGACCGTCCTCGTCCCGCCCCACGGTCGTGTCCTCGGTCGCACGGAACTGCGTCTTGCACGCCTCGTACTTCGCGGCAGCGATCCCCACCACCGCGTCGTGCAGGGCGAGCGCGAAACCGCGCCGGTCGAAGCCCTCGGAGAGGCGCGCTGAGTAGTCGACGGTGATCTGCGGCATGAACACTCCTGTGGTGGGACCGGTTGGGCTCACCCTAACCGCGGGGCCGGCACCGACGCCCTACCGCGTGCCCCGGGCGAAGACCGCGACGGTACGCCCCGGAACGGAGAACGTCCCCGATTCCGCCGCGTACGACGAGGTCCGGACGACGGGGTCCGCGCCCGCGGCCTGGACCGGGTGCAGTGCGTACGCTGTCCCCTCCAGGTCCGCGATCCGCTGCTCCTGCCGCTCGGGGGTCGCGTTGAGGACGATAACCAGGTCGCCGAGCTTCATGGTGATGACGCCGGGTGTCTCGTCCTTGCCGGAGAGCGGGAAGGTCAACGAAGCCTGTACCTGGTCGGCGGTGTCGAGCGAGAAGACGTCTTCGGCCGTGCGGATGCGCAGCAGGTCCCGGTAGGCGGCCGAGGTCCCCCGGATCTGCTCGCAGCCCACCGCGACCGAGGTCAGCAGGGGTTTGGCGTAGGGCCACTTGGACTCGTTGTCGGCAGCCATCGGCAGCCCGCGTCCGAAGCCGTTGCCGTCGCGGCAGTCCCAGTGGACGGCGTTGAACCAGTCACCGCTGTCGTACGAGTTGCGGTCCAGCGACTTGGAGCGCAGCAGGTCGGTGCCGGCCTGGGAGAGCGCGGGGCCCTGCGAGAGGGCGGCCGTGGCCATGGCGAGGACCTGCATCCGGGCCCGGTCGTCCGCGCTCGCGGATCTCGGCAGCTTGTAGGCGAGCGCGTCGAACAGTGACTCGTTGTCGTGGGCGTCGGCGTAGGCGAGGGCGTCGCCGGGCGCGTCGGAGTAACCGGCGGGCGAACCGTTGTAGTCGACCTCGGAGCCCTTGACCCGTTTGCCGCTGGTGTCGGTGAAGGTGAACGACGCCAGGTTGCCGCTGAGCCCCACCTTGATCAGATCCTGGTAGTGCAGCAGCCGCGCCCGCTGCTCGGCCGGACTCCCGTTGCTCGCCGACGAGTTGGGGTCGGTGTACAGCCCGGAGGCGAAGCCCTGCACCCCCGGGTCGTCATCGAAGGGGCCGCCGCCGCGGACGGCGTCACGCGCCCGGTCGGAGAAGGTCGCGACGCCCGTCCCCGCCATGTGCCGCTGCGTCGCCTGGACGAACCGGGCGTCGTCGGCGACCTCGCCGAAGTTCCAGCCCTCCCCGTACAGGATGATCTTCTTGCCGTCCACGCCGTCCTTGTCGAGGGTGAGCGCGTCAAGTGCCTTGCGTACGGCGAGGATGTTGGCCTTCGGGTGGTGCCCCATCAGGTCGAAGCGGAACCCGTCGACCTTGTACTCCCTGGCCCAGGTGACGATCGAGTCCACGACCAGCTTGCCCATCATGGCGTTCTCGGGCGCGGTGTTCGCGCAGCAGGTGGAGGTGGCCACCGAGCCGTCCGCGAGGAGCCGGTGGTAGTAGCCGGGCACCACCTTGTCGAGCACGGAGGTGGCGGCCTGCCCGCCGGCGGTGGTGTGGTTGTAGACCACGTCCATCACGACCCCGAGTCCGTCGTCGTTGAGCGCCTTGACCATCTTCCGGAACTCGACCGTGCGCCGGGTGCCGTCCGGGTCGGTCGCGTACGAGCCCTCCGGCACCGTGTAGTGGTACGGGTCGTAGCCCCAGTTGTAGGCGTCCTTCGCGGCGGCCTTCGCCACGCACTCCTGCTGTTCGCCGGAGTCGGCGGCGTACGAGCCGAGATCGCAGTCGACGGTCGTCTGGTCCGCCTTCTTCTCGGGGATGGTGGCGATGTCGAAGGCAGGCAGCAGGTGCACGTAAGACGTGCCGGACGCGGCGAGCTTCCGCAGGTGCTCGGAGCCGTCACTGTCCTTGTCGGTGAAGGCGAGGTAGGTGCCCCGGTCCTGCGCGGGCACGGTGCTGTCCGCGACCGAGAAGTCCCGGATGTGCAGCTCCTGGATCTGCGCGTCCTTGAGCGGCACCGCGTCGGGTTTCCGGTACGACGACCAGCCGCTCGGGGCCAGTGACGGGTCGCCCAGGTCGACGACGAGGCTGCGCTCGGAGTCGGCGGTCAGGGCGAGCGAGTACGGGTCGGTGACGTGGTTGGTGACGATCTTCCCCACGCTCGGGGCCCAGACCTTGACGACGTACCGGTACGGCTTGCCCTGCCAGGACCTGTTGCCGGTGACGGCCCAGACGCCGGTGGTGTCGTCCCGCTTCATGGCCACGCGGGTGCCGTCGAGGTCCAGGGACACGGACTGCGCGGTGGGCGCCCACACGGCGAGCGTGGGACGGCCGCCGCGGAAGACCGGTCCGAGGCCGGCGCCGGTCCCGTCGTACAGGTCGTCCAGCACTCCGGCGATCTGGACGCCGGTCGCCGCGAGCACCGCGCCGTTCGCGGCCCGTTGCGAGGCCACGACCTGGCCGCGCAGGGCCTCACGCACCCGGTCGCGGTCGCGCGGGTCGACCGACCAGGCGGTGTACGACTTGAGGTGCGGGAACTTCGCCTTCTGGGCGTCGCTGAGGCCGGCCCTGTTCAGCCGCAGCCAGCGCTCGTCGTCGCTGGTCAGCCTGCCGTCACGCACCTCGATGGAGCCGCTTGACGAGTACAGCAACTGGGTGGACGCAGCGGTGTCGCTGCCGTTCCAGGCGACGGTGTTCCGGTCGATCCAGACCGCCTTGGAGGTGGTCAGGTCGAGGGCGGCGGCGGAGCCGGCCGGCTGCGGAAGCAGGTACTTCTCCTGCCCGTTCAGGAGCCACACCTCATGGCCGAGGGCCTTGAGGTCGAGCGACTGGTCGGTGGGGAGGTCCTTCTCGTCGCCCTTGTGGATGATGTAACCGAGACTGGTGGCCCCGTCGGTGAGCGGCACTTCGAACACCGCGCCATAGGCATCGGTCCGCACCGGCTGCAGTGGCTTCGACCAGTCCGTGGGCTGCGCGGCACCGGTCCACACGTGCAGGCCCCAGCCGTCGTAGTCCCCGTCGGCGCGCTGGTAGTGCAGGACGGCCTTGGTCGTGTCCTGCTCCGGATAGCCGGCCGTGGGCTTCTCCGTCCGTACGGCCTCCTCGCCCTGCTCGATCCACACCTCACCGGTCTTCGTGACGTCGATCGAACGGTCCGCGGCGACGTCCTTGTTTCCGTCCTTGTCGATGACGAGGAAGCCCACGGTCGAGGCGCCCGGCTTGAGCTTGACGTAGGCGAAGGCGCCGTACGCGTCACGACCGGTGAAGGGATGGCTGTCGGGCCAGGTGGTGCCCTCCCCGTCGGCGAGGTCGCCCCAGGCGTACAGGCCCCAGTCGTCGTAGTCGCCGTCGGCGCGCTTGTAGTGGACGATCGCGTAGTCGCGGGAGGAGGCGGTGGGGATCTCGGG
>NZ_VMNX01000371.1 GCF_009377235.1 Streptomyces acidicola | reverse complement strand
GGTGGGGCGCGGGTAGGAGGCGTTCCAGGTGTCGACGCCCTCCGAATGGTGGGCACCGGTCCGCTTCAGCGCGCAGGCCTCCGACAGGGGCACGGCCACCGATGGCGCGGCGATCAGGCAGGTCGCGGCGAGGGCCAGCGAGGTGAACGCGGCGGCGGCGCCACGCGGACTCGGTGACCGGCCGAGGGTGCGCTCCCCCAGGACAAGTTCCTTCAAAAAGCGGCGGATTCCAGCGCGTGCGCGCGCCGCGAGGGGCCCGTGGACGAGTCCCTTCCTGGGGAGCGGGCGCGACACATGAACCTCCGGATGCGAGCTTCGGTGACTTCGCACCCAGATTGTGATAGTTCGTAGCACTTCGCCCTGTTTGCGCGGTCCGGACGGGTGAGAGGGCCCGCGTGTCGACACCCCGGGAGCTCACGGAACGTCACAATCGGTCGACCCGCGGAACGAAGCCGTCCAGGGAGGGGCAGAAACGATCTGTCAGAACCGAGGGGTGTTCCGGGACACTGAAGTGTGGCTGCACCGGCCTGAGGGCAGCCTCTATGATCGGCACACTTTCCTGCACGGACACGGCTTGAGCGGCAGCCCGCATCCGGTCTGCCGCCCCGAACGCGAGACACGAGATCCGTACGAACGACGAGCGCACTGCGGGAGCGAACGGTGAGCGGAACATCCGAAGGGCAGGCGCCCGCGGTGGATCTGGTCCAGCCGATCGTCACAGAGCGTGACGTTGACACAGCACGTCGTACCCTCACGCCTCTCACCACCACACTGGCGTCACGTACGCCCCATGCGTTCCGTGCCGCCTTCGTCGCGGCGCCGCTCGCCATGGCCGTGGTGAACCGCAAGGGGCTGGTGGTCATCGCCAACGACACGATGGGCCAGCTGCTCGGGGGTGGTGCGGAGAGGCTGGTCGGGCGGGTCGCCGCCGATCTGGTGGACCTGGCCTCGGACGCCCGCACCGGGCACGCGTACCGCGAGATGCTGCGTGGCCGCCAGGCCCGTCTGTGCTGCACACGCCGCATCAGGCACCCGGACGGACGCTCCCTGTGGGTGCAGGTGACGGTGTCGCCGCTGCCCAGGGAGGCCGCGGTACAGGGTGAGCCGACGGGCACCGGGACCGGGGGCGCGCTCACGGGCTCCGGCGAACCGGCGCACCACCAGGGCGACTTCGGCCACTCCGCACACCGGCTGCCGGACCCCGACAGACCGGCGCGCGGCCCGGTCGATGCCGGCGGGCACGTATCCAAACCGGCCAACTTCCGTTCCTCCGCCGCCCTTCAGGCGGAGCCCATCGTCCTGCTGTCCATCGCCGACATCACGTCCCGTCGTGAACTCCAGGCGCGACTACGGCACTTGCAGGTGCACGACCCCGTGACCCGGCTGCCCAACCGGACGCTCTTCTTCGAGCGGCTGTCGGCGGCGCTGGATGCGGAGGCGTACGAGGAGAGCGGGACCGGCCGGATCGGGCTCTGCTATCTGGACCTGGACGGCTTCAAGGCGATCAACGACACGCTCGGGCACCGGGTCGGCGACCGGCTCCTCGCGGCCGTCGCCAGGAGGCTGACGAAGTGCGCGGAGGAGGCGGGGTGCGCCCGGACGAGCGAGCCGCTGGTCGCCCGGCTCGGCGGTGACGAGTTCGCGCTGCTCGTCGAGGACTCCACCGGCACCGACCAGCTCGCCGAGCTCGCGGAGTCCGTACTGAAGGCCCTGCGGGCGCCGTTCGACATCGCCGGCCGGCGGCTGTCCGTCTCCGCGTCGATCGGCGTGGTGGAGCGGCGCGCGGCGGGCACGACCGCGACGGCTCTGATGCAGGCCGCCGACACGACGCTGTACTGGGCGAAGGCCGACGGCAGGTCCCGCTGGACGCTCTTCGACCCCGAGCGCAACGCCCACCGGATGACCCGTCAGGCCCTGTCCTCCACGCTCCGGCCGGCCGTCGACCGCGGTGAGTTCGAGCTGGAGTACCAGCCGTTGGTGGACATGGAGGGCGGCGAGGTGCGCGGGGTCGAGGCGCTGGTGCGCTGGAACCACCCGCAGTTCGGCACGCTGCAGCCGAATCGGTTCATCTCACTGGCCGAGGAGGACGGTTCCATCGTGCAGCTCGGCCGGTGGGTCCTCGCCACCGCGTGCCGGCAGGCGCGGCGCTGGCAGCTCGACCACCCCGACCGGGCACCGCTCTTCATCAGCGTGAACGTGGCCGTGCGCCAGGTCTGGGACTCCGACCTGGTCGCGGACGTGGCGGAGATCCTCGCGGAGACGGGCCTGCCTCCGCACCTGCTCCAGCTCGAACTCACCGAGTCGGCCGTCATGGGCTCCGCCGGCCGCCCGCTCCAGGCCCTCCAGGCGCTGAGCGACATGGGCGTACGCATCGCCATCGACGACTTCGGCACCGGGTACTCGAACCTCGCCTACCTCAGCCGGCTGCCGGTCTCCGTGCTGAAGCTGGACGGGGCGTTCGTGCGCGGCTTCCAGTACGAGAACGGCGAGTACGAGAACGGCGAGGGCGCCGAAGTCGACCCGACCCCCGCCGACGAGGTCATCGTCGAGGCGCTCGTCCAGCTCGCCCACCGGCTCGGGATCACGGTCACCGCCGAGTGCGTGGAGACGACCTCGCAGGCGTCACGGCTGCGGCGCATCGGCTGTGACACCGGCCAGGGGTGGCTGTACTCGCGGCCGGTGTCGGCGGACCGTATCGCCGAACTGCTGACGACGGTGAGCTGTCCGCAGGCCTGAGTGACGTGCGCTCGCGTCCGAGTGACCGGCGCTCGGTGGTGGGGGGTCTCGGCAGCATGGCAGGTGCGACGTGTGACGACCGGTGTGGCCGGTCATACTGGGCTGTGCCCCGCCGTCAACTGGGGCGCCGTTGGCGAATTCGCCGGTGACGGATCACCAGCGCGCGAAGTGCGACACTTTTCCGGAAACCGTCGCACTCCGCGCATCACCCACCCGGCGGGCCCAGGTCTCCAGCGGTCCATCCGCATGTCCCGCGGAATTCGCCATCAGCATCCGATCGCGGGCATCATCGGCGGGGCCCCTGTCATCCGGTGACGATCTCAGCCCGGACCACCTGGCCGCTGCCGGTTTCCCGTGTCCCCCAGCGGTCGGCCGGCGCGTCAGTGATCAGGAGCCCACGCCCGTGTTCCGGCTCCGGGTCGGGCGGCGTCCCCAGGGCGGCCACCGGCACAGGACCGTGCCCCTCGTCGATCACGCTGATCGTGACCGTTCCGGCGGTGAGGGCGCAGGCCACCGCGCTGGTGCCGCTGTCGCCGTGCTCCAGGGCATTCGCGCGACCAGCTCTCCGGCGATCGTCTCCAGGTCGTCCGCCATACGGGGCGAGATACCCCACGATCGGGCGGTGTCACGCACGAAACGCCGGGCCGCGGGCGCAGAGGCGAGGTCACGGCCGGGGAAGGTCAGCAGGGCGGACGCGTGGTGTGCGGGCGAGCTGCCGGCCGGTGCGTCCGGGAAGGCCTGCCCTGATGTCAACGGCGCCGTCGGCGTTCCGTCCAGGCGGGCTCTTGGCACTCCGGCGAGCCGCGCACCTCGGGACCCGGCGATGAGCAGGGTGTCAGCGAGCGCGTTGGCCAACTGCCCTGCCAGGGCTCGGATTTCCCCATCAGCCTTCGCGTTCGCACCGCGCCTCGCGCGCAAGTCACCCGTATGCACGAGTAGCCGATCCGTCAGGTCGAGTTGCATGGTCTCGATCCGATCCGCGAGCCGGGAGGCGGCCCCGTCCCCGTCCGTGAGGAGAAGGCAGGGCTGGCCGTGGGCGCCGGTCCAGGGCAGGAGCCGTACGCACGTCGTTTCCTCGTTCACGATGCCGCTCCCAGGTGGGCATGGATGTCGCGAGTGTCGAGGTCGACGCCGTACGTGGCACACCAGAGGGCGTCGCGGCGCAGGCGCTGGATGCGAGCCTTCTCTTCGCGTTCGCACGCCCGGAGGTAGGGGCGGACGAGGGGGGTGGAGGTGCTGTCGATGGGTTCGTACCAGGGGCGGACCGTAGGGGCGATGACTGGGTGAGGCTGAGCAAGCAGCGGGATTGGCGAGATCCGCACAGACCGTGTGGCAGGTGGCTGCCCACTCGCGCGGTGACGGCCCGGACTCCCTTGTCCATGAGGACGAGGCTCAGCAGGGCCGGCGGGCCGTATGCAGATCGCCCGGGGCCTCAGGGCGCTCCGTACGCGGGCCGGTCTCGCACAGTCCGAGGTGGCCAAGCGCGCGGGAGTCTCGGTCGGAACCGTGAATCGCTACGAGACGTGGCAGGACCGCGCGAAAGCTCAGAGTGCCGACTGTGAATGCACTGGCGGATACGTGCGGCGCGACGGCCCAGGAGCGCGCAGCCTTCGTCCAACTCGTCCGGAACCAGGAAAACGTCTGGTGGATGGATCACCCCACCGCACCCGAGGTCATGGACCCGGTGTTGTCGTTCGAGGATGTCGCCGAGTACGAGCATGTCTTCGCCAACGCCCTGGTACCCGAATTCTGCAGACCCGGAACTACGCTCTCGCTCTTCATGAGGCGCAGGACGCCCGCGCCGGGCCGACGTGATCAAAATCAAGGTAGAGGCCCGCATCAAGCGGCAGGCGATCCTGGACCGGTCTCCCGCCGTCCACCTCTGGGCGGTCCTCGACGAGGCCGTACTACGCCGATCCGTCGGCGGCGATGAGGTGATGGCCGAACAGATCGATCACCTACAGTCCATGGCCCGCCGCCCAAACGTGGACATCCAGGTGCTGCCATGCAGTGCGGGCGCACACGCTGCCGGGTCCGGTGGGCACTTCGTGATTCTCGGCCGGGACGACCAGGGCGATCCCCTCAGCGGCGTAAACGTGGTGTACCTCGAACTCCACCGGCGAGGCCTCTATCTCGACGCATCGAACGAAGTCCAGAGCTACAAACTCATGTTTGACTACTTGCGGTCCCAAGCTGCCGACACCTCGGCCAGCCTGAATCTGCTGACTGCCGCGAGACAGGAGCTCTCCCGATGACCGATGCGCCGACCGCCGACCAGCTCGCCTGCCCAATCTGGCTCAAGAGCAGCTACAGCGCAGCCCACAACGAGTGTGTCGAGGTCGCCTTCCACAACAACCCACTCGCATCCATACGTGACTCGAAAGCCCCTCAGCGAAGGGTGCTCACCATGCCGACGAATGCCTTTGCCGCCTTCATCGAGGAAGTGAAGGCCCAGGAAGACATACACGGGGTGCTGTGACTCCCACAACACCCCCTCGCTCACAGCCGATCCCTCAAGGGACGTAGTCCGCGCCATGCCGGGTATTCGAACTTGAGCGGTGCGCGGGCCGCCGCGGGTGAGGTCGCGGCCCTCCGAGGATGATGATTGGCAGGATTGAGCCAGCACCGACGGCCGTAAAGGGGGCGCACGAGTGGCCCAAATCTGCCAATTGCGCGACTGATCCCGCCGTTCAACTTCGAGAACCCACCCTGTCGCAGCGACGGACCGCGCGCAGCACGACAACTCATATGCGTCAATGGCAACGGACCCCGGAAGATCCAACGGACTGAACGGGAATTCGAAGAATTACCGCGGCCAGAGAGCCCTAGCCTGCGAGATGAACCTGCACATCCTGAAACAGGATCACCTACGAAACTCAGGGCCGCTCAACGTCTTTTTCATAGCGGACGTTTCCCGCCTGGGTGATGTCGGTGCCCATATACGCGCGCTCGCCCACGACCTCCTGGCCCGAGTGATCCGCCAGCTCAAGTTTTGGGATCTGTTCCGAACTCTGAATCCAAGCGCTCGGGCCAGTCTTCGTGTTCGAGACCGGAGCCCATCAGAATATCTCGCCAGTCCTCATGGGCCACATGGACTGCAGTCAGGAGTCTGTCTATCTTTCCTCGACTGTGAATGAGCGCTGCGGCTGCGATCCTTTCCTCGCCACCTCCGCCTTTCAAGTCGTCTACAAGTTCAAGAAGGATTTCCTCAACGGCTTGCCGATCATCCTCGGAATAGTCTTCGTAGATGCATCGCTTGATACGCCAGCTCAGTTCTCTCAATGCTTCCCGTCCATCTTCTGCGCTTCAGTTAGCGTTCCGGGGAAATTAGGCAGTCTCCTGCTTGAATATATCCGGACTCTTTAAGCTGCTCAAGCTCGCGCCCGAAGACTGCCTGCGCGCCGAATTCACTGATTAGGTTGTCAGGAATTTGACTGGAAGCCATATAGACATCTCTACTCCAGGCCCGCGCGTTCCAGGTCGTCGAAGCCGCGCCCCAGGTTCGCCTCGATGTCGAAGCCCAGCTCCTTGAGCTCGTCCATCGCCAGGTTGATGCCCGCGTGATCCGCTCCAGCGCCTCCGCGTCAACCCGGTAACCACCGCCGCTGCCGCCCCCGCTCACGCGCCCGCCCCCTCCAAGCCGGTACGGTCCGCTTCCAGGGCCACCGCGTCCGGAACGATCCCCGCCACCGGAGGCAGCAC
>NZ_VMNX01000370.1 GCF_009377235.1 Streptomyces acidicola | reverse complement strand
CCCCTGGGGGCTGCCCCCCAGACCCCCGCACCGGCCTGAACGGCCTCGTCCTCAAACGCAGGACGGGCTGAAAACCTCAGCCCCACCCGCACAATCCAGCCCCTCCGGCGTTTGAGGAGCAGGGGCGCGGGGGCCGGCCCCCGAACGGGTCCCCAGGGGCGGAGCCCCTGGGGACGGGACGGGTAGGGGCGGCGGGGGCGAGAAAACGACCCGTCGGTCCGGCTACGCCCCCCACGCCTCCGCCACCGCCCCCAGGGCAGCCTCCACGTCCACCGAGGCGCCCGTCTCCCTCAGCGCACTCCCCAACGCGGCAAGGCTGGACCGGACAACCCCCACGGTGGCATCCGGACCGTAGTGGTTCACCCGGATCATCTCCTTCGCGAGGTCACCGCCACCGGCGGCCAACGGCACGGACGGATCGACCGCCAACGCCCCCGCGACCACCTCGGACGCATCGACACCCGCAGGAGCCCGCAACGTCGTGGCCACCGGAGCGGCATCCCCGGCCGCGTACACATACGGCTCCAGCCCTCCACCCAGCGCGACCGCCCCCGCCCGAGTGGCCGCCGCCGCGGACGCGTGCCGGCGCATCACCACGGCCAGTCCCTCCGCCTCGATCCGCTCCGCACACGCCTCCAGCGCGAGCATCTCCAACTGGGCCGGGGCGTGGAGCAGGGCGCGACGCCCGCCGTCGATCCACCGCTCCTTCCAGTCCAGCAGAGAGAGGTACGAGCGACGCGGCGCCCCCGGGTTCGCCGCCATCCGCGCCCACGCCCGCTCACTCACCGAGATCGCCGACACACCCGCCGGCCCGCCCATCGCCTTCTGCGCCCCGATCACGCACAGGTCCACACCCCACGCGTCCGGCAGCACCGGCTCCGCCCCGATCGAGGCGACCGCGTCCAGGTAGAAGAGCGCGCCGTGCTCCCGGACCACCGCACCGATCTCGGCCACCGGATTGGTGTTCCCCGTCGCCGCCTCCGCGTGCACCAGCGACACGAAGTCGATCGACGGATGCTCGGCGAAGGCGGCACGGATCTGGTCGGCGGTGACCGCCGTGTGGAAGGGCACCGCGAGGTCGATCACGGTCGCCCCGCAGTCCCGCAACCAGTTCCCGAAGGTCTGCCCGTAGGGGCCGGTGATGACGTTCAGGGCGGTCGTGCCGGGACCGGCGGCGCCACGGATCGCGCCCTCCAGCGGCAGCAGCGCCTCGCCCTGCGTGATCACCACGTCCTGCTCGGTGGCCAGCAGCCGTGCCACCCGGTCCTCGATCGCGGCGAAGTGCGCCGCGCTCATCGGGGCCAGATCAAGAAAGGGGTGTGTCACGGGGGTGCTCTCCTCGCTTACGGGTAGGCATGGCGTGGTCCGCATGTGCATGCGGATCGTGTTCGAGCGTAACCGTGTCGGCTGTGCCGATAAGTCACAGGTGGTGCGGCTCGATGACCATGGGAATGATTTGGGAGCCTCCAAGCCTTCCTTATGATCAGAACAATTCGTTTCCTCACAGGAGGTCCCCGTGAACACGGTCCTCGGACGCCGGACCCGCATCCTGGCCGCCACCACCGCGACGGCCGGGCTGCTGTTCGTCGCCGGCTGCTCCTCGGACGACGACGGCGGCGACAGTGGCAAGCAGACCACCGCCGGCGGGGTCACCCTGGCCAAGGCCGGTCAGCTCACCACCTGCACCCACCTGCCGTACCCGCCGTTCCAGTCGGAGATCGACGGCAAGGTGCAGGGCTTCGACGTCGCGCTGATCGACCTCGTCGCCGAGGACCTGGGCGTGAAGCAGGAGATCCTCGACACGCCCTTCGAGAACTTCAAGACGGGCGCGTTCCTCAACTCCGGCCAGTGCGACCTCGCCGCCGCCGGCATGACGATCACCGAGGAGCGCAAGAAGAACGTCGACTTCTCCGACCCGTACTTCGAGGCCACGCAGGCCGTCCTGGTCGACAAGAAGAGCGGCATCGGCTCCTTCGCCGACCTCAAGGGCAAGAAGCTCGGCGCCCAGGCACAGACAACCGGCGAGGACTACGTCAGGAACAAGGGGCTCGACCCCGTCTCCTTCGAGTCCTCCGACGCCGTCCTGAACGGGCTCCGCACCGGCCAGGTCCAGGCCGTCGTCATCGACTACCCGGTCGTCCAGGGCTGGCTGAAGGACAAGGCCAACGCGGGCGCCTTCGAGGTCGCCGACAACATCAACACCGGTGAGCAGTACGGCTTCACGGTCAAGAAGGGCAACACCAAGCTCCTCGACGCCGTCAACAAGGCGCTGGGAGCGGCGAAGACTGACGGCACGTACAAGAAGCTGTACGAGCAGTGGATCGGCCCGTACGACGAGAACGCCGCGAGCGACGAGAACGCCGCGAGCGCGGCCTCCGCGTCGCCGTCCGCCTCATGAGTGAGACGAAGACGGGGAAGAAGGGGAAGACGGGGGAAACGGAGACGACGGAGGCGACGGCTGGGGCACAGCTCCAGCCTCGTAGGCGCGGGCTGACCCGGCGGCAGAAGCGGGCCGCCTCCCGTGGCCTCCAGTACGTCGTCTTCGTCGCCGCCGTGGCCGCGCTCGCGGTCACGGCCGACTGGGGCGGGCTGCGCAACCAGTTCGCGCAGTCCGACCTGGCCGGGCAGATGTTCCCGGACATCATCACGCTCGCGCTGAAGAACACCGTGCTCTACACGGTGTCCGGCTTCGTCTTCGGCCTCGTGCTCGGCATGGTCGTCGCGCTGATGCGGCTGTCGTCCGTGGGCCCGTACCGCTGGGCCGCCGGGATCTACATCGAGGTCTTCCGCGGTCTGCCCGCCCTGCTGATCTTCATCTTCGTGGCCGTGGCCGTACCGCTCGCCTTCCCGGGCACGGAGATCCCCGGCGGCACGTACGGCAAGGTCGCGCTCGGACTCGGCCTGGTCTCGGCCGCGTACATGGCGGAGACGATCCGCGCGGGCATCCAGGCCGTGCCCAAGGGGCAGATGGAGGCGGCCCGTTCGCTGGGATTCTCGCACGCGCGGGCCATGGTCTCGATCATCATGCCCCAGGCCTTCCGCATCGTGATCCCCCCGATGACGAACCAGTTGGTGCTCCTGTTCAAGGACTCCTCGCTGGTGCTGTTCCTCGGTGTCACGCTGGAGGAGCGCGAGCTGGCGAAGTTCGGCCGCGACCTGGCCAGCCAGACCGCGAACTCCACGCCGATCCTGGTCGCGGGCCTGTGCTATCTGCTGGTGACGGTGCCGCTCGGCTTCGTCGTACGACGCCTTGAGGCCAAGGCGGGGGAGGCCACCCGATGACCACGAACACGGAGACGGCGAACACGGAGACGACCGCGGGCGCACCCGAGATCCGGGTGCGCGACCTGCACAAGTCGTTCGGCGACAACGAGGTGCTGCGCGGCATCGACCTGGAGATCCGGCAGGGCGAGGTCGTCTGTGTCATCGGCCCGTCCGGCTCCGGCAAGTCGACCCTGCTCCGCTGCGTGAACCTGCTCGAAGAACCCACCCAGGGGCAGGTTTTCGTCGGCGGTACCGAGATCACCGACCCGGACGTGGACATCGACGCCGTACGCCGCCGTATCGGCATGGTCTTCCAGCAGTTCAACCTGTTCCCGCACCTGACCGTGACCGAGAACCTCACCCTGCCGCAGCGCCGGGTGCTGAAGCGCGACAAGGCGGAGGCGGCGCGGGTGGCCGCGGAGAACCTTCAGCGGGTGGGGCTGGCCGAGAAGGCGACCGCCTACCCCTCCTCCCTCTCCGGCGGCCAGCAGCAGCGCGTCGCCATCGCCCGCGCGCTCGCCATGGGCCCCGAGGTGATGCTGTTCGACGAACCGACGTCGGCGCTCGACCCGGAGCTGGTGGGCGATGTCCTGGCCGTCATGCGCATGCTCGCGAACGACGGCATGACGATGATGGTCGTCACCCACGAGATGACCTTCGCGCGGGAGGTCGCCGACCGGGTTGTCTTCATGGACGGCGGAGTGATCGTCGAGGAGGGCGCCCCGGCACAGGTCATCGGCGCCCCGCGCCACGAGCGGACCCGGCACTTCCTCTCCCGACTCCTGGACCCCGCGACGGCCGAGGTGGGGGAGACACCGGAGCGGATGGACAAGGCGGGCCGCTAGCTCATTAGGGTGCAGTACATGAGCGATGGCGCGGTGCTGCACGTGAAGGGGCGGGTGCTCGTCGGGCCCGACGACGTCCGGGACGAGCTCTGGGTCGTCGACGGGAGGATCTCGTACGACCGTCCCGCCGGCGCCCGTGACATCCGTACGGTCGAGGGCTGGGCGCTGCCCGGCCTCGTCGACGCGCACTGCCACGTCGGGCTCGACACCCGCGGCCCCGTCCCCGAGGACATCTCCGAAAAGCAGGCCCTCACCGACCGCGACGCGGGCACCCTGCTGATCCGGGACGCGGGCTCGCCGTCCGACACCCGCTGGATCGACGACCGCGACGATCTCCCCAAGATCATCCGGGCGGGCCGTCACATCGCGCGCACACGCCGCTACATCCGCAACTTCGCGCACGAGATCGAGCCGGACGAGCTGGTCGCCTACGTCGCGAAGGAGGCCCTGCGCGGCGACGGCTGGGTCAAGCTCGTGGGCGACTGGATCGACCGGGACCTCGGCGACCTGTCCGCCTGCTGGCCCCGGGAGGCCGTCGAGGCCGCGATCGGGGAGGCCCACCGCCTGGGCGCCCGCGTCACGGCCCACTGCTTCGCGAAGGACTCCCTGCGGGACCTGGTCGAGTCGGGCATCGACTGCATCGAGCACGCGACGGGCCTCACGGAGGACCTGATCCCGCTCTTCGCCTCCCGCGGCGTCGCCATCGTCCCCACACTCGTCAACATCGCGACGTTCCCGAGCCTTGCCGAGGGCGGTGAGGGGAGGTACCCGCGCTGGTCGGCGCACATGCGACGGCTGCACGAACGCCGCTACGACACGGTGCGCTCCGCGTACGACGCGGGGATCCCGGTGTACGTCGGCACGGACGCCGGGGGCTCGCTCGCCCACGGGCTGGTGGCCGCGGAGGTCGCCGAGCTGGTGACCGCGGGCATCCCGCCGGTCCAGGCTCTGTCGGCGACGGCGTGGGGCGCCAGGAGCTGGCTCGGGCGGCCGGGGCTGGAGGAGGGGGCGCCCGCGGACCTGGTGGTCTACGACGGGGATCCGCGTGCCGACGTACGGGTGTTGGCGGCGCCGCGACGGGTAGTACTGAACGGCAGGGTCGTCGGCTGACATCCGGCTCGGCTCCGTCGCCGGAGAGCGACGGAACGTGACGTCGGGGGAGCGGTGGGCGAGTGACTGTGGAGAACGTGCGTGTCACGGGATTCGAAGATGTGCACGGAAAAGTCACGTAGGGGTGAACTCCCGTCAGATTGCTGACGGTTGACTCTCCGTCCGCGATTCTTGCGGGGTCCCGAAGTGTTTCTTCCCTGGGGAGCCCACCCTTGAACGGCAATAACTTCCGCCTGCCCGCACGCCGTCTGGCCGCCACCGCGGCGGCCACGGTCATAGCCGCCGGTCCCGCGGTCCTGGTCGGCGCGGGCGCCGCCCACGCGACCGAGAACGAAGGTCGTGCGAGCGCCGTCGTCCTGCGCACCGGGCTCGACGTGTCCCTGGTGAACAAGACCGTGAACGTCCCGCTCACGGTCTCGCTCAACGAGGTGCAGGCACCGGCCGACGCCGACCGGAGCACGCTGAGCGCGCGGCTGGACGGGGTGGACGGGGGCCAGTCGTTCACCGTGCTGCGTGCGGACGTGGCCACGGCGAAGGCGACGGCGTCCGCGACGAAGGCCGAGGGCCGCACCGACCTCGCCAACGCGAAGATCCACGTGCCGGGTCTCCCGCTCCTCTCCCTGATCGAGTTGGAGGGTGTGACGTCCCGCGCGACGTGCGAGGCGGGCGAGCAGCCGGTGGCCGAGTCCAACCTCGCGGGTGGGCTGACGGTGCTCGGCAAGAAGGTGACGGTGTCCGCGGACGGTACGACCGAGGTCAAGGTCCCCGGAGTCGGTGAGGTCGTCCTCGACATATCGCGCAAGGACACCACTTCCCGTACGGCCGCCGCGACGGCCCTCGAACTCAAGGTCTCCGTCAACCCGTTGGAGCTGAACGTCGCGGAGGTGGAGGGCACGGTCACCCTGGCGAGCGCGACGTGCGAGTCACCGGCGGCGGCGTCCTCGACGTCCGACACGGGCTCCGACACGGGCTCCGACGCCGGGTCCGACGCCGGGTCCGGCTCCGCGTCCGAGGTGAAGCCGCAGGGGGCCGCCTCCGAGTCCGACCTCGCGGAGACCGGGGGCAACTCGATGACGCCGTACATCGCGGGCGGGGCGGTCGCGTTGCTCGCGGCGGGTGGCGGAGCGGTGGCGTTGGCGCGGAGGGCGAAGGGCTGAGGCCCGGGTTTCCTCGCCCCCGCCGCCCCTACCTGTCCCATCCCTGGGGCTGCCGCCCCAGACCC